>JANXWT010000064.1 GCA_025351035.1 Opitutia bacterium
TCGAACCAGCCGCCGAGCACGATGCCGCCGTCGGGGAGGGCGATGATTTTCTGCACGGTGCTGTTGATGAAATCGGCATTGAAGGCGGAATCTCTCACCCCGGCGTCGACAATGGAAATGGTGGCGGTCACGATGCCGCCCACGCCGCCGGTGAAATTACTCAGCGTGACCGTAAAGGTTTCCAAGCTCTCCACCACGGCGTCGGTGGCCACCGCGATGGTGACGGTCTTGTCGCTCACGTCGCCGTCGGCCCACGAGACGGTGCCGCTTTGCGCGGTGAAATCGGCGGGCGAGGTCGCGGTGCCGGGCGCAGTGCTGTAGTTGACGCTGACGGCACCGGCGCTGTTTTGGCTTCGTTTCAAGGTGAGGACCGCGCTGCCACTCTGTTCGTCCACGAGGTAGTCGGATTGGCTCCACTGCATCTTGGGCTGAAAACCGATTTGCACGTCGAGCCACTCCTCCGCGCCCGTGCCGCCTTGAGCGACCGGGTGGATGGTGATGCCGGCGACGGTGTCATTGAAAGTGGCGCCGATCGCGAGGCCGGCGTCATTGACGTTGGTGCCGGGCGTGGTGAGGTCGAGCAGGTTGGCTTGCTGGTTGAAATTGTAGCCCCAGAGGACATAGGCGCCGCCATCGAGCGAAGTGTTGGCCGTGCTGCGGCGGTAACCGATCCAATAGTCGCGTGTGGCGTCGCGCACGATTTTCAGCGCGCGGGCGTTGGTGAGATTCGAGGACGTGCCGCCATCGAAGCGGTAGATGCGGAACGTGCCGGGGGCGGTGGCCAGGGTGACGGCGGTATCGGGAATCCAATGGAGGATGCTCTTGTTCCAGTGCGTGAAGTCGTTGGCGATCGTCGACCCATCGCCCATGACGTCGAAGACGTCGCCATACTCGACGGACGAACCGGTGGGAGAAACAGGGTTGCCGTCCGAGACCTGCCAGAGATTGGCGTGATTGAGGCCGTAGTTGTGGCCGATCTCGTGGGCCACGATGTCGAAGTCGTAATAGCCGTTGATCCAAAAATTCTTGTCGATGACCCCGCCCAGTCCGCCGTAGGTGATCTGCGAATTGGGAATGGAATTGAGATTGCGAAAGACCACCCCGATCCGGTCGTAGTTGTCAGGATTGAATCCGTTGACCTGGGCGCGCAAGCGGGCGTCGTCGTGGAGGGTTTCGCTGTTGTCCACGTTGTTGTGCGTGGCGTAGTAGGCCGCGGTCTGCGGCATCCGCAAGACGGGGGTGACATCGGGGGAATCCCCGGCCGTGGTCGCGGTGATTTGCAGCGAGCTCTTGCCGTAGCTGTTTTGGCTGTAGAAGTCGCGCACACCGCTGGTGCCGTTGATCAGGTTCACCGCATAATCCTCGGTGATGTTCTGACTGTCAGACGGATTGACGGGCGTGCCCGGAAAGTCGGAAAAATCCACGCGGATGATGAGCACTTTCTTGGTGCCGTGGGTCCACGACTGGTCGGGCGTGCCGACGATGCCGCTGCTGCCCGGCTGGTTGTTGCCGGCGAGAACAGTGTGGCTGATTTCGCCGGCGATGAGTCGCTGCTCCAGAGCGCCGGCATGCGCGGGGTGGCAGAGCACCTGCACCTTGCCATGATATTCCACGGCGGTGGGCGCGGCGATATTCAGTGCGGTCGTGGCCGTCGCCGTGGTGGTGTTGCCGGAAATGTCGCAGATAACATCAAGCGGCCGGCCGGCTGCAATTTCGCCGGCCTCGAGTAACCGCAAGGGCGATTCGCCCACGGCCAATTGGTGATCGAGAGCGACGCCCACGAGCGACGTGGCGGCTACGGTGGCTTGCACCGCACGCCGGCCGTAGACGTAGGCGCGGTATTCCTCGCCGTCGATGAGGACCGAACGGAAAACCGGCGGGCCGGCTTGTTGCCCCGGTGCGCGAGTGGACGCGAGGAGGGAAAGTTTGCCGCGACCGGTGACCCGGTCTTCCAGCAGAGCAACAATTTCCGGCGGCAGTTGCTGGCGCACGACCATCGGCACAGCAGCGACGAGGGCCGAACGCGGATCGCGACGGATGAGTTGCGCGAGGACGGTCCGGCGCTCTTGCGCCAACGCGAGGCCCTCGGCCAGCAGCTGGCTTCGTTCCGCAGGAGCAGCGGCGAGGTAGCGCGCCGTCCAATCGCGGAAAGCCGTGAAGGCGGGTTCGGTTCCAGTCGTCCATCCCGACGCGATCACCGTGGCGGCGGGGCCGTGCGCGCCAGCGCCAGAATCGGCGCGGAGTGCGGCCATGGACAATGTCCGGGATGGTGTCGCTGATTTTTTAGGCACAGGCCGGCGCGCGAAAGCTGTCACCGCCGGCACGTGCGGCGCTGCTTGCCGGAGCCAGAAAAATACCGCCAGTCCGCCCAAAGCCACGGTGCCTGCCAGCAATCTGAAGACCGGGCGGATTTTCATTGCCCAACACGGTTATCAAATCGGCCGGAAGCATCCAGCCTATTTCCAGCGGTCCGTGAGAGCGGCTTCGGCGCGAAATAGCTGCCTAGCGGGTGACATTCAACCGGAAGAAAATCCTGGCAGCAGTGCGCGGATAGCGAGCGCTCAAAGTATCGATGCCCCCAGAGGTCGAGACGGGATCGAGTGTGACACCACTCGTCGTCCAGGTGACGAGATCGGTGGAGACTTCGACCGTATAGGTAAGGTCGGTGATGCTACTGGGCCGCGTGTAAGTGAAGACCCAGTCGTTCGCGGTCGTGCTGGCGGCGGGCAGGCCGGTGGTGCTGCTGACATTTGGTTCGAGGCCGAGGGCGTATTTAACGAGGTTGGTGAGGCCGTCGTTGCCGTAGATGGCATTGGCTCCGCTCTTTGCCGGGTTGGACAATTCGTCGACGCTGAATCGGGTCGCGCGCCAGCCATCAAAGCCCTGATCGAGCGTGAGCTGCACGACACCGGAAGAAATGGATCCGCCAAAGCCGGAAACCACGACATCATAGCTGCCGGCATTCGCTGAGGTGACGCTGTTGATGCTATAGGTGGGGCCATAGGCATTGGGGATGTTGACCGAGTTCTTCCGCCACTGGTAAGTCGGGGCCGGATTGCCCACCGCGAAGGCAGAGAAGAAGACATTCTGGCCGGTGGCCGCACCCTGGCTCACCGGCTGCTTGGTAAAATACGGAGCGGTGCCGGGGGGGATCGGTTCCAATATCACCGCATGAGAGTGGTTGTCGGGCGTCCGGTAGTTGGCGACGATTTTCCCACTGAGGTTGATGCCGGTCGCGTCCACCAAATGCGCCGAATTGGTCCAATAGTTTGCGCCGATCACGAACTTGTTCAGGTCGAGCATCACTCCGTTTTTGTAGAGGAACGCGCTCTGGCCACGGTTGCTGATACTGTAGCCGACGATCTGTCCGGGGTCATTGATGCCGCGAGCGTAGGAGAATCCAGCTCCATCGAGCGTGCCGAGGTCGGTGACATTGCCGCCGGAGAACAGCACGGCATGTTGCGCTCCTACCGGGCCGATCTCACTCCAACCGACGACCTGGCCGATGGCATTGATCCCGTTCGCCCAGCTAGTGCTCAGGCCGCCGCCACCCACGCTCGCCAGCGCGCCAAGATCGGTCGTTACCCCGCCGGAATAAAGACCGGCATGGGAACTGGAGGCACTGTTTGGTCCGGTGACACCGATCGTGCCCACAATCTGGCCCGCGTTATTCAGGGCGGTCAGATAGGAGAACTGGCTCAGATGGGTGAAGGTGCTCCCTGTGGCCACGCCGTTGCCGCCCTGCGTCAGAATCTGGCCGTTGTCATTGATGGCCACGCCCGTGGCGATGATCGGGTTTTCGCTGCCCGTGAGCAGGCTGTTCACATCGGTCATTACTCCGTTTTGAAAGCGGAACGCATGCTGCAGATTGTTGTTGTTGCCGCTGTAGCTGTAGCCGACGACTGCACCCGCGGTGTTGATGCCCAGGCCATAGCTGCTCAGGGGATAGCCCGGGAGCAGCCCGAGGTCGGTCATGGTCCCTGCGGTCCACAGAAAAGCGCGGCTGCGAAACAGGGGATCATTGTTAACGAAGGTGAGGTAGGTGCTGTAACCGGCCACCTGCCCCGAGGCGTTCAACGCGGCGCCATAACTTTCGGTATGACCGGGCATCGTGCCGAGGTCGGTCAGGTAATAAAGCACATTGGTGCTCAGATTGAGGGTAGCGGCGGCAGAGAGGGCGGAGCCAAAGCCGTTGCCCACCATACAGCGGAACTGGTAACCAGTCAGGGCCACACTGGTGGTGACGGTGAGCGTGGGGGTGGTCACGCCATTGTAAGCGCCACCGTTGCTAAGTGAGGTCCAGTTGTTGGTGCCGTTGTTGGTGGAAAACTCCCACTGATAATTCAGTGTCGGAGTGCCTGTCGCCGCCACATTGAAGATCGCCGCGTTGCCGGCCGCGACCGTCTGGTCGACCGGATGCAGCGTGATAAATGGAGCGGAGTTGGAACTGTTGACCGTCAGGAGCACGCCGTTGCTCGTCGCGGAGCTGCTGGCATTGGTCGCGACGCAGCGAAATTGATCACCGTTCATCTGGATGATGGTGCTCACTGAAAGTGTGGGCGTGTTCACGCCGCTGAAGGATCCCGCGTTGGCGAGATTGCTCCAAACCGACCCGCCGTTGGGGAAGATCTGCCACTGCAAAGTGGGCGTCGGGGTGCCGCCGACGGCCACCGTGAATATAGCCGCATTGCCCGCAGTGACTGTCTGGCTGGACGGGAAAAGTGTGAAAAATGGGGCGACGCCGGCGCTGCCGACCGTCAGTGTGACGCCGTTGCTGAAGGTCGTGGCGGCGGCATTGCTGGCCTGGCAGCGGTATTGGTAACCGTTCAGACCGGTGCGGGCGGTGACCGAAAGCGTAAAGTTGGTCACACCACTGTAGTCCGCCGAATTGGAAATATTGTCCCAGTTCCCGCCACCGTTGGTCGAAACCTGCCACTGGAGCGTCGGCGTCGGGCTGCCCGTGACCGCCACGGTGAAATTGGCCACATTGCCGGCGGTGACGGACTGCGGCGCCGGCTGCAGGCTGAAGGCGGGGGCGATATTGGTCGAATTCACCGTAAGGAGCGCACTGTTGCTGGTGGCCGAGCCGGAGGCGTTGGTCACGACGCAGCGATAGCGGTAGCCGTTCAGTCCAGCGTTGGCCGTGACGTTGAGCACGTTTGCTGTCACAGTGCTGTAGGGTCCCGCGTTGGTCAGGTTGTTCCAAAGGGTGCCGCCATCGGTGGAGACCTG
>JANXWT010000078.1 GCA_025351035.1 Opitutia bacterium
GTTCGTGGCCCTCGCGCGCGACTACTTTGCCAAGCAGCCATCGGGCGTGGCGGCGCTGACCAACGAAGCCTATTTTCGCGAGATCATGTTACTCGCGCAGCCGAAAATCAAAGGCATCGACGAACTCCCCGCCTACACCGTCTACTTCTTCGTCGACGATTTTCCCATTGACGAGAAAGTGCGCGCCAAGGTGCTCGGCAAGGGCGATCCGAAGGCGCGGCTCAACGAGTTGATTGCCGCCTTACCGACGATGGATTTCTCCAGCGACGCCACTATCGAGGCCGGTATCAAGTCACGCGCCGAGAGCAACGGCCTCGGTTTCGGCGACTATCAGGCCGTCGCTCGGCTGGCTGTCACCGGCACGAACGCCGGTCCGAGCATCACGAGCATCTTTCGCGTGCTCGGCCGCGAGCGGGTGCTCGCGCGGCTGCAACGGTTTGCGGCTGCAATTTGAGCCGGCGCATCAAGCTCGGGCAAAGTGCGCGGTTAGGTCGAGGACGCGGTTCTTGAGCACCGATTCGAGCAGGTCGCGGCTGGGCAGGAGGGTGACACCGGGGTCGAGGTATTTCGCCAGCTCGAGACCGGGATTGGCGAGCTCGACGAAGAGGCGCGCGGCGGGATTGAGCTGTCGGATGCGGGAGACCGCGTGCAGTGTCTTCAGGTCGGGATCAGCGAAACGGGCGTTGGCGAAGACGAAAATAATGGCGGCCTCGGCGATACTGGCCTGCCGGAGTGAGGCGGGACTGATGGGCACGCCGCGGACAAAATGGTGCTGCGGGTAGGGCTGAACATGCACCAGGTCGGTGACGACCACAACTTCACGGCGGGCGAGTTCCGGGTATTGCGGGATAACCTGGATCAGTTCGTCGGCGAAGGCGGTGTATTCACAGATCACGATGTGGTCGCGGACCTTGATCGGCGCGGTGCCGAGGCGTTTCTGGTTGGTCAGACCGTGGAGATGTTCCGCCGTGATGGTGATGAAATTGGTGTAGCAGTAGATGCCGATGAGAATGGCAACAACGCCCGCGGCGCGCCCCATGCCGGTGACGGGTGAGATGTCGCCGTAGCCGACAGTCGTCGAGCTGACAAACCACCACCAGAGTGCGTCCGGAACGGTTTTGATGTGGGGATTCACGCCGTGCTCATAGGCCCAGAAAATTGTGCAGGTGCCGATCATGCTGACAACCAGGAGGGTCAAGAGAAGGCGGACACGGCTTAACATAGTGGGGATGGGTTGGAGGCGGTTGTAGACTCAGCCTTTGGCCCAAGTGTCCCTGAGCGTGATGGTGCGGTTGAAGACCAATTTCGGTTGAGCGTTGAGGGCTGCGAGCTGGGTGTCCCGAGAGTCCAATACGAAATAGCCGAGGCGCTCAAACTGAAAGCGGTCATTGAGCTTGGCGGTGGCGAGGGAGGCTTCGAGTTTGGCCTGGATGATCTCAAGTGACCTTGGATTCACGACTTTCAGGAAATCCTCCTCGGCGGCGGGCTCGGGGACCGTGAAGAGGCGGTCGTAGAGGCGGACCTCGGCGTCGACGCAGTGCGTGGCGCTGACCCAGTGGATCGTGCCCTTGACCTTGCGATCGACGTTCGCGCCGCCGGCGCGCGTGGTGAGATCGGCGGTGCAACGCAGCTCGGTCACCTGACCGGCGGCGTTTTTCACGATCTCGTCGAGCTTGATGATGCACGCGTATTTCAGGCGGACCTCGCCGCCGGGTTTGAGGCGGAAATACTTTGGCGGCGGCACCTCGGCGAAATCATCGGACTCGATGAAGATCTCGCGGGTAAGGGCAACCGGTCGGGACGTGGTGACTTCGTCCTGCGGGTTGTTGGTCGCGGTGCAATCGAGGACTTCGCCGGGCGCGATATTGGTGAGGACGAGTTTGATCGGCCGGAGGACGGCGAGGCGGCGGAGGGAGGACTTGTTGAGTTCGTCGCGCACGGCGTGCTCGAAGACCGCGGCGTCGGTGAGCGAGTCGAACTTGGTGACGCCGACGGAGGTGACGAAGCTGCGGAGCGCGCTCGCCGGGATACCGCGGCGGCGGAGCCCGGAGATAGTTGGCATACGCGGATCGTCCCAATCGCTGACGACCTTCTCGTTGACGAGCTGGAGGAGACGACGCTTCGAGACGATGGTGTAGCCGAGGTTGAGCTTGGCGAATTCGTATTGGTGCGGGAGCGGACGCGGCAGACCGAGGTGGCCAAGAATCCAGTCGTAGAGCGGACGGTGCACCTCGAACTCAAGCGTGCAGACGGAGTGTGTGATGCCTTCGAGGTAATCGCTCAGGCAGTGCGCGTAGTCGTAGAGCGGGTAGATGCACCACTTGTCGCCGGTGTGGTGGTGAGCGGCGTGGCGGATGCGGTAGAGGAGAGGGTCGCGCAG
>JANXWT010000100.1 GCA_025351035.1 Opitutia bacterium
CGGGCTGCGAGCGGCCCTTGACGACAATCCGGTCGAGATAGCGGAAGACCACGTGGTCGCCACCGTGCTGCTCGCAAGCAAGCTTGGTGGCTTCGGTCACCATGGTGAAGACTCCGAGCGACTTTGCGCCGGATTCCATCCGGGCGGCCAGATTAACATTGTCGCCCATCATGGTGTAGCTGAAACGCGAACGGCTGCCCATGTTGCCGATGATTGCCTCGCCGGTGTTTAGGCCGAGGCGGGCCCGCAAGTTAAAGACGACGGGATGCCACTTGCTGCCCTCACTCCGCCACTTCGTGCGCAATTCGCCGATGCGCTGTTGCACGCGCTGGGTGGCGACGCAGGCGCGATAGGCGTGGTCGGGCACTGGCAACGGCGCGCCGAAGATGGCGACGACGGCATCGCCGATGTATTTGTCCAGCGTGCCTTTCTCCTCCTGCACGATGTCGGTGCACACCGTGAGGTATTCGTTCATCAATTCGACCAGTTTTTCAGGCGTCAACAGCTCGGAAAAGGTGGAAAACCTCTGGATGTCGGAGAAGTAGGCGGTAATTACGTCCTTGTGACCGCCGAGCTGCGGGTCGGATTCGGACTCGACCATCTGATTGACAAGCTCGGGGGCCAGGTAAGTGCCGAACATGTCCTTGATGCGGCCTTTTTGTTTCTCCTCGAGGATCAACTGCCACATGATGCCGATGAAGGAGGTGCTGAGTGCCGAGCCGAGCGGGGCAGTCATCGGCAGGACGAGATGCAATTGGGCGAAGATCTCGAGCGCCGCGTAAAAATATCCGCCCAGCAGACCTAGGGCGGCGATCTTCATGACCAGTCCGCGGTTACCGCCGATTACGGCGAGCGCACTCACGGTGCCCGTGAGGAGAAGCACGGCAACCCACATCACCCACTTGGGCATGTGTGTCAGGTATTTCTCAGCGATAATCGTTTTTACGAGATTGCCATGCACCCCAACCTTGGGAACCGGCTGTAAATTCAATGGCGATGGAGCCAAGTCCTGCAGCAACGAATCAGTCGGACCTACAAGTATGATCGCTCCAACGAATATCTTGAAAAATTTCTGCGCCTCTTCCACCTCCTCAGGCTTATCGGACTGAAACTGCGCGCCGTAGATCAGCACGTCCGCGAGACTCACGCGGGGATTGTAGATTGGGCTTTCCCAAGTTGAGAACCAATTCACCTCCAAGAGCTGCTTCTCGGTGACAGGAATGTGGCGAAGGATCGTCCCGTCCTTGCCCACAATGTCGACAAAATCGCCGTTCCGTCGGACGGAATCGGGGGGCACTCCGAGTTCGAGACAGGCGAGTTGCACCGACATCGCCCAAAAATCAGTGGTGGCGGACTCAGCGAAAAGCGGGGCCCAGCGCGGGATGCCGTCACCGCTGTAGTCCTCATCGACATCGATGAACCCGATCGTGCCCCACTTGGTTCGGGTGGTAGCGCCGGAGATGGGATACTGGGGCAGTTCGGGCGGGCTGTTCTTGGCCCGATCCGAAAAGCCAAGGCGGAGGATTGGAAAGAGGCGCTGGCCGGCCGTCGTCGACGACTCGCCGCCGGTGTATTGCGCCCCCAAAATCACTTCGGGGTGCTTGTGGGTGACCTTGCCGAAGGCAAAATTTCCCTTCTCGGCAACCTCCTTGCTCAAGAGCTCCGAGTGCCCCATCGCGGAAAATACAATATCGAAGCCCACGCCCTTGGCTCCGCCCCGTTCGAGCAGCAATTGCGCGGCATCGCCGTAGCGGGCACGGTTCCATGGTTTTTCGCCCATAAACTGGATGGCGCGGGTATCCAGATCGACATACATGAGCTTCACTGGCGAAGCGATGTCGCCGCGGAAGCGGAAACGCAGGTCGAGCATCTTGTTCTCGAGGACTTTCAGGTAACCAAGTTGATCGCCGAGTGCCCAGAGCAGGGGCAGCGGCAGGAGAAAGAGAAAGCGCCAGTCGAATTTCGATTTCTTTTTAGCCACGGATGCGAAGCTAACGGCGGCACGCGGAAACTAAAGCCGAGAATCAAAAAAAGAACCCGACACGCGAATGTCGGGTTCGAAAGAAAAACTAACCGTGATCATCCTTTGCCGGCACCCGGTGTCAACACGATGGGCGGGGCCGTCGGCAGCGACGGGGGGGTCCCCTCTTTCTTCCCAGTGTCACCAGTGGGCGTAGCATTTTGATCGGACGCAGGTGCGGTGAACGTGGTGGCCCCGGCCGCCTCGACGGCCAGCTTTACCTGAGTTTCAATCGCCGCCTTCGCTTCCGGCGAGATCCCTGCAACATCAGAAACGATGACGGACTCAACTTTGCCGGTCAGATCGTTTACGGTCACCGTCACCGTAATTTCCTTGCCCGCCACCACCGGCAGGGGGTTGCCGGTCGCATCCTGAAAAAGAACGGCGCCGCTCGCGGTGCTGAGCGAGAAGTATGCCGACTTCTTCCCTTTACTACGGTATGTGAGTTGAAAGGTCGTGCCGCGAATACCGGCCGAACCGACCGGGGTCTTAACCAAATAGGTGGAGCCAGGCTTCATTTTCTTCACGTTACCGACGAGTTCTCCATATGTGAGGTTGAGCGTCGTCTTGGATTTGCTGCGCTCGGCATCGGGATCGACCTTGGCGCCTCGAGTGGGGTCGGCAAACGGGTCAACCTGAAATTCTTCAATGGCGAGCCGGGAATCCGGGCCCAAGCTCATGGTCGAGCCGTTCACCATCACGAGCACCACGCTGCTACCGTTGCCGGTGGTGACGGTGTCGCGCTCGCCGAGAACATCGCCGTCTTTGATCGCTTCGCCGCCAGGAGCCGACGCGGAAATTTTCATGACCACGCCTTTGGTCTTCGCTGCCTTGATTTGACCGGGCAGGGATTGCGCCTGCGCATTGAGCGACAAAACGCCGGCCACGAGGACCAGAAATAAAAATCTAAATGCTGATATTTTCATAAATTCCTCGACTGAATTCCGTTAACGATTGCCATTAACTGCTGGTGCAAAGTTACGGCCAGCGAAATAGATGGGTCAAGTTCTAAACAGGCCTCCACGGCCTGCAACGCGGGCTTCTCCCGTCCCGGCAGCTCGCTGAGATGGTAGGCATAGTAATACCAATTCTCCGGACTCCGGGGCGCGAGTGCCAGTGCCCGGCGGAAGCTTTTTTCGCCTTCCAACCGACGACCCTGCATGTCTTGGGCTGCTCCTTTCCGAATCCAAAATTCAGCCTGCACAGGACAAATCGCGATGGCGCGATCGGCGGCGCCTTCGGCGACCAATCCCAAGGCCACCAAATCTCCACCGGTCGTGTGCCAAGTCAGCATGAGCGCGTAAGCGTAGTCGGCCCAAACCTGGCCGTTGTCTGGATCAATTTTTGTTGCCCGCTCAAGATTGGTGACGGCTGGCGGCAGGATTTCACGCAGGCGACCCTGCCCGGTCGTGGCTTGATTGTTGATCGCTCGCCTCGCCTCATAGCGCAACGCCTCTGCCCGGTAGAGCGGACTGGCAATCCCAACGGCCACCGCCAACACGGCAACCGCACCAATAAACCCCAGCCAGCGCCCCGCCGACGGTCTTGCCGGCGCGGATTCCTGTTCAGCGCGCAGAAGTAACGCCAGCGCGATCGCCGCGGCATAGGCCAGCGCCGGGATCTTGGTGTGGAAATCCACCAGCAAGTGCAGCCCGAAAGATGTGAGTCCGAGAAACAGGCCGAGTGGCCACCGCCAACCAAGCAGCCCACCCTTGTTGCTTGGCACTGCCGATCGCGTTCGCCGAACGGCCAACCAACCCAGCCACATCAACGCTCCGCCCGCGCCCGCCCAGAGGCCGAATCCAATCACCCCATAGTCGCTCAGCGTGTTTAGGTAGTCGTTGTGTGTCCAGTGCGGTTCGGCGAGGAATTTTGCGGGCCGGTGTTGATCGAAGACTACGTTGTAGGAACCAGCACCACTACCCAGCCAGGGATGATCCCGCCAAATTTTTAGCCCGACTTTCCAGATGACGGGGCGGCTCGATTCATATTCTCCTGCGAGAAATGGCTGCAAACGCAGGCGCACCGGCTCGCTAATTCGATATAAAGCCAGCGAACCCATAACCAGC
>JANXWT010000120.1 GCA_025351035.1 Opitutia bacterium
GGAGGCCTGATCAACTGTCCGATCGTCATCCGCGGCCCGGCTAACGGCGGCACTAACGTCGGCGCCACGCACTCGCATACCCCCGAGTCCATTGCGGCTTACCATCCGGGCATCAAGGTCGTCGTGCCCTCCAACGCCTACGATGCCAAGGGACTGCTCAAATCAGCCATCCGGGACAACGATCCCGTGCTCTTCATGGAAAACACCATGCTCTACGGCGAGACCTGCGAAGTCCCCGACGGCGAATACCTGATTCCGCTCGGCTCCGCCAAGGTCATGCGCGAAGGCACCGACATTTCCATCATCGGTCACGGCCGCACGATCCAGATGGCGTTCAAGGCCGCGCAGATGCTCGAGGACAAACACGGCATCAAGGCCGAAGTCATCGACCTGCGCTCCATCCGCCCGCTCGACGAAGAGACGATCCTCGCCTCCGTGCGCAAAACCAACCGCGTGCTCCTCGTCGAAGAGGCCAAGCCCTTCTGCTCCGTCAGCGCGATGATCGCCTGCATCATCCAGGAAAAGGCGTTCGACCACCTCGACGCTCCGGTCCGCCGACTCACCTCGATGGACTCTCCTGCCATTTACTGCCCCCCGCTTGAGAAAGAGCAGCTCCCCACTCCGCAGAAAATCTTCAACGCCGCCCTTGAAGTTCTGAAGTAACTTTCAACCTTCATCGTTCAACTTTCAACTGCGCGCAACGCCCTCTCCATGGCCCAGATCATCGAAATGCCCAAGCTCAGCGACACCATGACGGTCGGCACGCTGGTCAAATGGCTCAAAGCCGAAGGTACCACCGTCAAGTCCGGCGACATCCTTGCCGAAGTCGAAACCGACAAAGCCACGATGGAGCTCGAGTCGTTCTTCGACGGCACGCTTCTCAAGATTTTCGCGCCCGCCGGCTCGCAAGTTGCCATCGGTGCCGCTCTCTGCGCCATTGGCAAACCCGACGAAGTCATCGAGGCTCCAGCCTCTGCACCTTTGCCGGCGGTTGCGAAGCAACCTGCGCCGGTCGCTGCTCCTGTCGCTGTGGCTCCACCGCCACCCGCACCTTTGCCTGCTCCTGCGGCAACCGTTGCTCCGACTCTTTCGCCTGTGGCCCAGCCACCGGACGAACCGCGCCGTAGCTCGCAGAGCGAAGACGGGCAGCCTTCTTCAGATCGCCTCCGCATTTCCCCTCTTGCCCGGAAGATTGCGGCGCAAAGCAATGTCGATCCGGCCCGCGTCACCGGCACGGGCCCGCACGGCCGCATCGTCAAAGCCGACATGCTCGCTGCGGCAACGAATCCAGTCCTGCAGAAATCCACCTCTTCCGGTCCCTCAACTCTCAGCTCACAACCCTCAATCTTTGCGGGCGGCTCGCCCGCAAAGTCGGGCCCGATCCAGGAAGACCGCACGGTGCCCGCCTCCAACATGCGCGCCATCATCGCGCGCCGCTTACTCGAAGCAAAAACGCAGATCCCGCATTTCTATGTTGAAATCGAGATCGACGCCGGACCACTCCTCACCATCCGCGCCCAGCTCAATAATGGACTCGAGAAGGAGGGCGTGAAGCTTTCCGTCAATGATTTCCTTTTGAAAGGCAGCGCCGAGGCGCTCCGCCGCGTCCCCGCCGTCAACGCCTCATGGACCGGCACCGGCATCCAATATCACGGTGCCGTGCATGTCTCGTTTGCCGTCGCCATCGACGACGGTCTCATCACGCCGGTCATCCGCGACACCCACGCGAAATCCATCTTCCAAATCAGCGCCGAAGCCAAACCGCTCGGCAAGCGCGCCAAGGAAAAGAAACTCAAGCCCGGCGAGTTCACCGGCGGCACGTTCTGCGTCTCCAATCTCGGCATGATGGGCGTCGAACGTTTCTCCGCGATCATCAACCCGCCCAACGCCGCGATCCTCGCCATCGGGGCTACTGTCACCAAGCCTGTCGTCAAGGACGGCCACATCGTGGTCGGCCAGACGATGAGCCTCACGCTCTCCTGCGACCACCGTGTTGTCGACGGTGCACTCGGCGCTCAATTCCTCGCCGCATTGAAACACCTCCTCGAAAAGCCCGCACTGCTTCTGGTGTGAAGTCCGGCACCGGCCGGTGCCTCGCAGTATCAACTGGTCCGACCGCGCGCCGCCCACTGTTTCGGATTGTTTTGCCCCGCTGTGTGCCAAGGATGCCCCGCCGCATGGACCTTTTTCAAACCACCCTCGCCGTCGCTGAACTCGGTTTTCTCCTTGGCGGCGCGCTGCTGCTCCTGCGCGTGCTCGGCTCGCCCGAGCGCCGGCTCGCGTGGTTTCACGGTGACAAGATCCCGCCCTGGCCGATGACCGGCCACGAAGTGACCTTGCTGGTCGTTTTGATTTTTCTCAACGGATTCGCCGGCCAATCGCTCGCCGTCTGGCTCTTCACCGGCTTGCTTAAGCAATCGGCCGACAAAGCCGGTCTCGAAGTTTTGGTGTATGGCGCGGCGTTTCACGGCTGCGCGCTCCTGGGCTGGCTGCTGTTCCGTGTTCTCCGTCGCTCGCTGTATGCTGACTATGGCACACGGCACGCCACGGCCGCCCCGTCGCCGCGCCTGCCGCTTGGTCGGATGCTCAGCTCCGCCGCGATCGGCCTGCTCGTGGCGCTGCCCGTGCTCACGCTCGTTAGCCTCGGGTGGACTTTCCTTCTCAAGCAACTCGGTCTGCCGAACCAACCGCAGGACCTCATCGAGATATTTTCAAAGACGAACTCCCCGCTCGTGATCACTGGCATGCTGATGGTGGCGTGCGTGCTGGCGCCGATCAACGAGGAGCTGATCTTCCGCGCCGGCCTTTTCCGGTTCTTACGCCAGCGTTTCGGGCGGGCCACCGCGTTTTCGGCAAGCGCGGTTTTCTTCGGTGCGCTGCATGGCAACCTCGCGGGCTTTCTGCCGCTGGCGCTGCTTGGTGGGGCGCTTGCGCTCGTCTACGAAAAAACCGGCGACCTCCGCGTCTCGATCACCCTGCACGCTTTGTTCAACCTGAACACCGTGCTCGTCATCCTCTCCGGTCTGCCCACTCCATGAGTCTGTTCACACCCATCCGCGCCGAGTCTGTCAGCGCCCACGGTGAACAGCGTCTGATCGGCCGGATTCGCCAGTGGCTCGGCGCTGCGTCACCGAAGTCGCCCTTCGGCATCGGCGACGATTGCGCCGTGCTCCCACCGACTAAGCGGCTGCAACTGATGACGGCCGACCCGGTGATCTCCGGGCAGCATTTCGACGACACCGTGCCGCCGCGCGCCGTCGGCGCCAAACTGCTCAAAAGAAACCTCAGCGACATCGCCTCGATGGGCGGCCGGCCGGTTGCCGCCGTCGTGTCGCTCGCCCTCGCGGCGAACACGAACATCGCGTGGCTGCGTGAGTTTTACCTCGGTCTGGCTGGCTGCGCTCGGCGCTACCGTGTGCAGATCGTGGGGGGTGACATCACGCAAGGTCCGGCCGGATTCTTCGGCGCCTTTCTCACCCTCCACGGCGAAGCAACGCGCCAACGCGTCGTCACGCGCGACGGCGCTCGGCCCGGCGACCGCATCTATGTGACCGGCCGCCTCGGCGGCAGTCTGTTTGGTCATCACTACAAGTTTTCTCCGCGGCTCACCGAGGGTGTGTGGCTCGCCGGCCGCCAGGAAGTTTGCGCGATGATGGATGTCAGTGACGGCCTCGCCAAAGACCTGGCTGCGCTCACTCCCGCCGGTCTCGCGCCCGCGCTGTGTGCCAGCGCCATTCCGGTGAGCACCGCCGCGCGCCAGCGCGCCGCCCAAACAAAACATTCCCCGCTCTTTCACGCGCTCAGTGACGGCGAAGATTACGAGTTGCTCGTCATCGTCGGCTCTCGGGCCGACACGCCTCGTCTGGAGCGCGCTTGGCAGAAACGTTTTCCCAAATTGAAACTTTCGCCCATTGGCAATTTTACCAAGAAAAACGCCTTGCCGGCAAACGC
>JANXWT010000129.1 GCA_025351035.1 Opitutia bacterium
CGCCCACGCGGTTGGTCGCCGAGACCGCCAGAAGCACGCGCGCCTGGTGCCGAACATCGACAAGGATGTCGCGCTGGAGCGGACCGTCATTCTCGGGCGCAACGGCTTCATAGCGGATGCCGTAAGTCGCCGGGTCCACGCTGCCGAAATAGGAGAGATAAAGCGGCACCGGAGCCTGGCGGTGAAGGGTGTTGGCGAGCGCTTTTAACTCTTGGCCCCAATCGCAGTTCGAATCGCTCAGCAGCCGGTATCCGTTTTGGGAGCCTCCGGCCAGCTCGCCGAAATAGGAAATGTAATGCGGATAGGCCCATAGACTCGTCGATAGGCTGAGGATGGCCGCGCCCGCGGCAACCGTACAGCCGGCGCCGATGCATGAACGGTCGGCAATCAGTGCCCCATCCTCAATGACCGCGCCAGGGCCGGTATAGACGTCTCCGGCCACGTGGGCCGTCGGGACGGGAGCGCTGAGTGCGCTGTTGACGGCGTCGGACACCGCGCGGGGCCAGCAGCCGAGGAAGAACAGCGTGACGAGCAAAATGAGCGCGGGCAGGCGCTCCTGCCAATCGAGGTCCTGCGGCGGGTGTTCGGCGGCGACGCGGGCAAACGGTTCGCTCGGAGAACCGAAGAAAATCTTCGCCGCCGCGCGGAGGCCGTAGATGGCGGAGATAAGGACGCCCGAGACGGCGATGGTAGTGACCCACGGGGAGAATTTCCACAACGCGACGAAGATCGTGAGTTCTCCTGGAAAATTGGCGAAGCCCGGCAGGCCGACGCTGGCGAACGTCGCGGCGACGAAGAATGCGGCGAGCACGGGGGTTTTCTGGGCGAGTCCGCCCATGTCGGCCATATCGAAGGTGTGCGTGCGGCGGTGGATGCTGGTCGCGAGCAGGAACAGCAGCGCGACCGACAGGCCGTGCGCCACCATCAGGAGAACCACGCCGCCGGTGCCAACGGTCGAGAGCGTCGCGAGGCCGAGAAAACAGTAGCCCATGTGCATGACCGAGCTGTAGCCGAGCATCTGCTTGAGGTCGCGTTGCGCCATGGTGATGAAGCCGACGACGAGCACGTTGCCCAGCGCCGCAAGCAACGCGAGAGTCCAGACCCAGTTGCCGTGGATCGCCGGAAAGTGCGTCCACGCCGGAAAATGAACCGTAAAGCCGGCGAGCGCGCCCGCCGGCAGCAGCGGCAGCGCGATCTGGATGAGACCGTAGAGGCCGAATTTCTTGAGCACGCCGGCGTGCAACATGGCGGCGGACGACGGCGCGGCGCCGTAACCGAGCGGCGCCCACGTGTGCAGCGGCCAGAGGGAAACCAGAATGCCGAACCCGAACATCAGCACGCCAAAGATGTTTCGCTGGAGCGTCACCGCGAGCGGTTCGTGCGCGAGCGCGGCGCGCAGCGCGATGAGGTCGAAGGTGTCCGCGCCGCTCTTCACGTAGAGCGCGATCAGGCCGATCAGCGAGAGCATCGCACCGACGGTCAGGTAGATCGTCATCTTCATCGCGGCGTAATTGCGGTCGCGCCCACCCCAGATGCCGACCATGATGAACGTCGGGATCAGCGCGAGTTCGTGGAAGAAGTAGAAAAAGAAAATGTCGTTGCTCGCGAAGACGCCGAGGAGGCCGCCCTGCATGATGAGGAGCAGCATGAGGTAGGTCTTGAGGCGCTCGGCGCCGGAGCGCAGCGCGTAGAGCCCGGCGGCGAGACCAACGATGGCCGCGAGCACGAACATCGGCAGCGCGACGCCGTTGAGGCCGAGCTTCAGGCTGATGCCGAACGCACCGAGGCCCGTCGCGCGGTTGCTCATGAACTGGTAGCCGCCGCCCGCGTCGGCGGGAAATTCCTTCCACAGCCACAGCGCGATGAGCGCGGGGACGATGAAGGCGGCGCCGGCGACTTTCACGGAGAAACGTTTCGGCAAGCCGAGCGCAATGATCAGCGCCGCGACGAGCGGCGTGGCGATGGCGACCTGCAGAAGTTGGGCGTCGAGGGAATTCACGTTCAGAGGAAGTAGGCGGCGTAGGCCCAGAGGAGCGCGGCGCCGAACAGGAACCAGTAGACGTAGGCGTGCAGGCTGCCGACATGCAGCGCGCGCGCGCCGATGCCGATCAGGCCGACGAGGCCGGCGGCGCCGCGGATGATGAGGCCGGCGAGGAAGATTTGCTCGAGGAAGTTGAGCAGCATCGCGAACCGCTGCTGGATCTTCGCGACGTAGTAATCGTAGACTCTGTCGAACGACTCCTTCAGCGCCACGAAGCCGCTGAAGGTGACCGAGGATTTTTTCTCCAGAGCATCGGTGCCGGCGGCCGGATAGAAGAACCACGCCGCGCCTGCGCCGACGGTCATGACGGCAAGCGAGACGAGCAGGATGGTCGTGTGCGCCGAGCCGTGGGCTTCGGGAACGAGGTGAGCGATGCTGTTGGCGAGTTTGCCGTAGACGCCCGCGTAACCGCCGACGACCGCGAGGACGGCGAGCACCACGAGCGGGATCGTGAGCGAGAGACCACTCTCGTGCGCGTGCTTGGCTTCGTCCGAGCGAGCCTCGCCGAAGAAGGTGATCTTCCACATCCGGACCATGTAGAACGCCGTGAGCACGGCGGTGAAGGCGAGGACGGCGAAGACCGCGGTGTTTTTCTCCATCGCGAGGTAGAGGATGGCGTCCTTCGAGAAGAAGCCGGCGAGGCCCGGCATGCCGATGATGGCGAGGACACCGATGGTGAAGGTGAAAAATGTTAAAGGCATCGTCTTCCGCAGGCCGCCCATCTTGAAAATATCCTGCTCGTGGTGGCAGCCCATGATAACGGAGCCGGAACCGAGGAAGAGCAATGCCTTGAAGAAGGCGTGCGTCGTCAGGTGGAACATCGCAGCGCCGACGCCGGTGGCCACAGGAAGAGCAAGCCCTCGAATGCTGCCAACAGGATCCATCGCCCCCAACCCGAACGCCGCGACCATGTAGCCGAGTTGCGAGAGCGTGGAGTAAGCGAGGACTTTCTTGATGTCGCGCTGGGTGACGGCGCAGAGGGCGGCGTAGAGCGCGGTGGCGGTGCCGATCCACATGATGACCGTGAGCGCCTCGGGCACCATGAGCATGTTGACGCGGCAAAGCATGTAGATACCGGCGGCGACCATCGTGGCGGCGTGGATAAGCGCGGAGACGGGCGTCGGGCCTTCCATCGCGTCGGGCAGCCAGACGTGGAGTGGCATCTGCGCGGACTTACCCATCGCGCCGCAGAAGAGCAGCAGCGGAATCGCGGTGGAGAAAACGTGATGGCCGCCGAGCGCGGTGAGGTTGACGGTGCCGTTGGCGTAGTAGCACCAGATGATGCCGAGGAGAAAACCGAAG
>JANXWT010000469.1 GCA_025351035.1 Opitutia bacterium
GCAAGACGCTCGGTCTCGTCGGCTACGGCCACATTGGCACGCAGCTCGGCATCCTCGCCGAGCATGTCGGCATGCGCGTGATCTACCACGACATCGAAAGCAAACTTCCGCTCGGCAACGCCCGTCCTATCGCGAAACTCGCCACGCTGCTGGCCGAAAGCGATGTCGTGACGCTCCACGTGCCCGAGACGCCGGCCACGACGAACCTCATTGGCCGCACGCAACTCGCCGCGATGAAGAAGGGCGCGCACCTGATCAACGCCGCGCGCGGCACCGTGGTCGACATCGACGCGCTCGCCGACGCGCTCAAACGCGGGCATCTCGCCGGCGCGGCCGTCGACGTTTTCCCCGTCGAACCAAAGGGCAACGACGAGGAGTTCGTGTCGCCGCTGCGCGGTTTCGACAACGTCATCCTCACGCCGCACATCGGCGGCTCGACCGTCGAGGCGCAGGCCAACATCGGCATCGAGGTCGCGGAAAAACTCCTGCGCTACTCGAACAACGGCACGACCGTCACCGCGGTGAATTTCCCCGAGGTCACGCTGCCCGAGCACACCGGCAAGTGCCGCCTGCTGCACATCCACCGCAACGTGCCCGGCGTGCTCGCGCATATCAACGAGCGCTTCAGCCGCCACCGCATCAACATCAGCGCGCAATACCTGCAGACCAACGAACACATCGGCTACTGCGTGATGGTTGTCGACGCGGCCGCGAGCGAGATCGCGATCGACGAGCTGCAGACCGTGCGCGGCACGATCCGCGCCCGCGTGCTGTATTGAAAATGGTGCTGGCGGAATTTTCCTCGCCACCACGCCGGGCTTGGCGCTCGATGAATTCGCCCCATGAACAGTTATCTCAGCCCCGGTGACTGGCTCGTGATCCTTGGCTATCTCGGTGCCGTCGTCGCCCTCGGGGCATGGTTCGGCAAGGACCAGCACAACACGCGCGATTATTTTCTCGGCAGCCGCAACATCCCGTGGTGGGGCATCGGCCTCTCGATCGTCGCGGCGGAGACGAGCGCCCTGACGGTCATCGGCGTGCCGGCGATCGCCTACGGCGGCAACCTGATGTTCCTGCAGATGATCATCGGCTATGTGCTCGCGCGGCTGATCCTCGCGGTGGTGATGGTGCCGCACTACCTGAGCGGCGAAATTTACTCGCCCTACCAATTGCTCGAACAGCACCTCGGCCGCGGACCGCGGCGGCTGGCGGGGATTTTCTTTTTGTTTCTCGAAACCCTCGCGGCGGGCGTGCGCGTCTTCGTCGCCTGCATTCCGATCCGGCTGATGCTGGGCAACCAAGTGTGCAGCCTCGGCGGATTGGTGGACCCGATCCTCGGCGCCATCGGGCTCTTCGTGGGCCTCTCGCTGCTCTACACCTACATCGGCGGCGTGAAAGCCGTCATCTGGACGGACGTCGTGCAGTTCGCGCTGTTCCTCGGCGGCGGGCTCTTCGCCCTGGCCTACATCCCGACCCAGATTGAAGGCGGCTGGGCCGGCGCGATGGCGCAGGCGGGCACGGCCGGAAAACTCGCATGGTTGAATACGTCGTTCACGTTCTCCGCCCCGTTCAACATCTGGATGGGTGTCATCGGGGGCACGGTGATGGTGCTGTCAACGCACGGCGCCGAACAACTGATTGTGCAACGTGTGCTCGCGTGTCGCAGCGTCGCGGATGGACGCCGCGCGCTCGTGCTAAGCGGGGCGCTGGTCTTCCCGCTGTTCCTGATCTTCCTGCTCGTCGGCGTGCTGCTGTGGGCATTCTACCAAGCGCATCCGTTTCAAATTCCCCTGCCCGAGAGCCGGCCGGGGCTCAAATCAAACGATTTTATTTTCCCGATTTTCATTTTGACCGAGGTGCCGCATCTGTTGAAGGGCTTTTTGCTCGTGGCGATTTTGGCAGCCGCGATGTCGTCGATCAGCTCGGCCCTCACAGCGCTGGCGTCGGTGTCGACGATGGACCTCCTGCGACCGCTGATGCGCGACCGGGGTGAGGTGTTCTTTTTGCGGTTCAGCCGGGCGTCTACGATTTTCTGGGCGCTCGCGCTGGTGGGCGTGGCGTGGCTGGCCCGCGAAGTCGAGTTTGTGCTCAACGCCGCGTTCTCTTTGCGCGGGCTGACGAGTGGCGCGTTGCTCGGCGCGTTGTTGATCGCGCTGTTCGGGCGAAAGCTCGGAGCTCGCGCTGCGATGGCGGGCATGGTCGCCTCGCTGCTCGTGATGAATGCGCTCTACTGGCCGGCTAATCTCCCTGCGACGCGCGCGTGGTGGCTCGCGACATTCGGTGGCGAAATATTTTGGCCGTGGTTCACCTTGAT
>JANXWT010000162.1 GCA_025351035.1 Opitutia bacterium
CGAGGCGGAGGAGCCACGCCGTCGAAGTCACGCGCGTCGACACGAGCCGGCGTGGATCGCTGAGGTGCGGCTCGATGCTCACGCCGGTCATGATCAACCCGAGCGGGATCGCGCAAACCCCGAGCGCGTGCACGAGTCCCATGAGCAACGGCGGCACATAGGCGGCGGCCCCGGTCAGGTTGGTAATCAAAGCCACCAGCAGAGAAATCACCGGCGCGTTGATCAGGCGCCGCCAACCCTCGCGCGGCGACAGCCCGGTGATCACGAGGATGCCGGCGGTCCAGATCGCGGCCTCCACGCCGACATTGTGCACGAACAACACGGCGCGGCTGTCGGGCCCGAACATCGCGTCCATGATCGGCAACGGCAGATAACCGTAGTTTGTCAGTCCCACCGCGAGTGCGAACGTGCGCAGTCCCGTGCCGATGGTCAGGCCCAGCGCCTTCGCCACATGCCACGAGACGAACATTGACACGAGCGCGAGTCCGAAACCCGCCAGCGGCGGCACCAGCAGGTTGCCCGGCGTGTGCAAAGCCGCGTTGTTCGCCACCGACTCGAAGATCAGGCATGGATAGGCGACCTTCACCACGAGATTGAAGAGGCTGTCCTCCGCCTCTTCGCGCAGCAGCCGTGTGCGCTTCAGCACCGTGCCAAGCGCGATCATCGCGAACACCGGCAAAATCGTCATGAGCAACTGACTGTAGGACATCATCGCCCCGCGAGCCTGTGTCGTCCGCCGACGCGCGCAAAGCTCGAATTCCGCCGCGCCGTTCGCTAAGCCAATTTGTAATCTAATGGATTACATCGCCGACACCATCGCGCGGCCCGCGAGCCAGCCGGTCGTCCACGCCGCCTGAAAATTAAAACCGCCGGTCACGCCGTCGACGTCGAGCATCTCGCCGGCGAAATGCAGGCCCGGCACGATGCGACTCTCCATCGTGCGGAAATCCACCTCGGCTAACTTCACGCCGCCGCACGTCACAAACTCTTCCTTGAACATGCTCTTGCCGTCGACCGCGAACTCCCCCGCGCAGACCTGTGCCGCCAGCGCGCGCAGCGCGGCGTTGGGCACGATCGTCCACGGCGCGTCGGTCTTGATGCCGGCCGCAACGATGAGTTTTTCCCACAACCGCGACGGCAACCCAAGCGGGCACCACGTGCCGATCTGTTTTTTCGGATTCGCGGCGCGCGCGGATTCGAGCGCGGCGCGCGCCGTTTCGGGATTGAACTGCGGCGCCCAATTGACGAGCAGGGTGAACTTGTAGCTGGCGTCGTGCAGCTCGCGCGCGCCCCAAGCGGAAATTTTCAACACCGCCGGTCCGCTCAGCCCCCAGTGCGTGATGAGCAACGGCCCGCGCTCACGCAGCGACGTGCCGCGCACCGCCGTCGTCGCCTCCTCAACCGAGACGCCCGACAGCTCCTTGAGCCGCGCGTCGTTGATGTGAAACGTGAAGAGCGACGGCACGGGCGGCACAATAGTGTGCCCGAAGTCCGCGGCGATAGCGAGACCGGCGTTGGTTTTGTTGCCGCCGGTCGCGAGCAGCAGCCGGTCGCACGTCACGATTTCGCCGGTCGTGAGCGTGATAGCGAAACCGCCGCCCGTTTGCTTTGTCGCCGAGCGCAAGCCAGTGCTCAGCACGACGCGCACCCCGGCTTTCGCGGCGGCACTCTCCAGACAATCCACGATGGTCTGTGAGTCGTCGGTCGTGGGAAACATCCGTCCGTCGGCCTCGGTTTTCAGCGACACGCCGCGACCTTCGAACCACGCGACGGTATCGCGCGGTTGCCAGCGGGAAAATGCGCCGGTCAGTTCGCGGCCGCCGCGCGGGTAACGCTTCGCCAGCTCGCGCGGCTCGAAGCACGCATGCGTCACGTTGCAGCGCCCGCCACCGGAGACCTTCACCTTGGCGAGCGTGTGCGCGCTCGCCTCGTAGAGTGTGACTTGCGCCACCGGTTCGGCCTCAGCGCAGGCAATGGCGGCAAAGAAACCCGCCGCCCCGCCGCCCGCCACGATGATTTGCCGACGTTCCATCCGGCGCAGGTTGCGGTGTGCCCCGGTGCTTGTCCAAGATGAAAAGCAAGGCGCCGCGGTCACACCTGACCGCGGCGCTAATGCACACTGATTCCTACCCAAATTAATTTTTCCCGGGCTCGGCGTCCGTGCCGGGATGCTGACCCCGACGATCGCCGCGCTCGCGCATTTTTTCGCCCACTTTCGCGCGGAGTTCCGCCGCTTTCTTCTGCTGCTCGGGCGTCAGGATTGCGTCCACCTGGCTTTCGGTGCTCTTGCGCAAGGCCATCCGCTGATCGCGCTTCTGGTCACGCGTCAGGGCCGTGTTGGCAAAGATCGTCTCAGCCGCTTTCTTCTCGTCCTCGTGGAGCACCTTGATCTTGGCCTCTTGGTCGGCGGTGAGACCGAGTTCCTTTGTCATACGTTCCTGCAAGCGCTTCTGCAGGCGGGCCCGGCCGGCTTCGCCGCGTTCACCACGGCCGCCCCCGTCTTCGTGCTCGGCCGGAGCGGCGGGCACGGGCGCGTCGGCCGCGCGGACGGCGGCGAGCGACAGGAATGCAAAGGTGGCGAGGTTAAGGAGAATTTTCAAATGGGTCTTCATTTCGGGTCGCTTAGTTAGGAGCATAGACGACTTCTTCAAGGCGAGGTTACAAGCGTCCGCGGGTGATTTTCCGGGGCCACGCTCCCTGTCGGCGCCAATCGTCAGCGGTGCCCGCTTTGTTCAAAAAAACACCGCGACCCAATGGGCGCGCGGTGTGCAATTTGCTGGGTGTTTGCCGGCTTAGTTGTCGTCAGGCGGCGGCAGATCGTCGGGCATCTCATCTGCCATTGCGCCGGGACTGAAGTCGCCATCCGCGACCATCAGGCCCTCGGGCTCGTCGTCCATGCCCACCATCGGAGGATGCTTGGGCCCGGGACCACCGCGGCGAAAATGCTGCCGCATCCCTTCGGCTTTCTTCTGCTGCTCCGGAGTGAGGACGGCGCGCATTTCCTCCCGGTGCTTCTTGGCCAGATCACGCTGCTGGGCGCGGAAGTCACGGCCGAGATGATCGAGCTTGTCGCGCTGCTCGCTGGTCAAACCAAGCTTCTCCGCCAGGCGGTCCTTGATGTGTTCGCCCATCGCGACGATGGCCATGGGATCAGGATGACGCTGCTGCTGCATTGCCTGGCCGTGACCGCCACCGGGGCCGCCGTGAACGCGACCCGCGGCACCGTGGGCGCGCTGGGCCCTTCTCTCGCCCATTTTCTCGCGAAAAACCCCCACCTTTGCCTGCTGTTCAGGAGTGAGCACGGCTTTCATCTGCGGGCGGTATTTCTCGAAAACCGCCCTAGCCTGCTCGCGACGCGCGGCGGGGGCGAGGTCCTTGTTGTCCTTGAGCGCCTCAAGTTCGGCGCGCTGCTTGCCGCGGAGTTCCTCAAGTTTCTTTTGCTGGTCGGCGCTCAGGCCAAGTTTGTCTGCGATGCGAGCGCGCATGTCACCGTGCGGACCGGCGGGAGCGGCGGGCGGAGGCGAAGAGTCGGCCGCGGTGGCGGTGACGGTAAAGCCGGCCACCAGCATCGCCAGCCCGAGGGCGCTGACGAGAAGAGAAGTTTTGTTTTTCATGTTTATGATTGGTTGCTGGAACGGTGACGCTGCGAAGCCGGTGCGGTTACGAGCCTAGGCGAGCGCCGATCACCCCATTGACCGACGTCACGCAGGCGTTGCCGTGCTGATTTTTTGCGCGACGTTTGCCCGGAGTCCGTGTCGCATTCACCGTCGCATGCAACTCGCCCGGCTCACCGCCCTCGCCCGCCCGGTCATCGCCGCCGCTCAGAAGCGGTTGCCGGCTGAAGTGCGCTCAGCGGCTGAGGCCGTGCCGGTCTGCTACGAGCCCTATCCCAACGCCGGCATCCTCGCCGAAGGCTGGGAACCCGACATCCTCGGTCTCTTCGTCGGCCATGAGCACCTCGGCGAGTTGACCGACGGCCAACCGCTCCCACCGCAAATCCTGCTTTTTCTCGAAAACCTCTGGGATTACGCCGAGGGTGACGCCGGGGTTTTCCGCGACGAAGTCCGCCTCACCTACCTGCACGAACTCGGGCACTACCTCGGTTGGGACGAGGAGGAGATCGCCCGCCGGGGCCTCGAATGACACACACCCCAGTCTTCGCTTTCATTTCCCCACCGAATCTGTTTATTCCTCTCCCTGAGCAGCCGGGCAGCTCCCGCTCCGCCGGCCCGCCGCCAACCACCATGAAGAAATTCCTCCTCGCCTTTTTTTGCCTGACCGTCTCGACCGCGTTGTCCGCCGCCCCCATGCGCGACGTGCTGGTCAAGCACCTCGATTCCTGCGAAGCCATTTTGCAGGACCTGCAGGCCAGCACCAAGACCGCGATCCCGGCCGACATCCTCCGGCGCGCCAAGGGCATCATCATCGTCAACCAGTTCCAAGCCGGTTTTCTTTTCAGCATCAAGGATGGCTACGCCGTCGCGATGGTCCGCCGGCCCAATGGCAAATGGTCCGTGCCCGTCTTCCTGAAGGCCGGCGAAGTCAGCCTCGGCCTCCAAGCCGGCGGTCGCGCCACCAACACCGTCATGGTGCTCATGGACGACGCCGCTCCCCGCCTGCTCTTCAAGTCGCGCTTCAACTTCGGCGCCGAGGCCAAGGCCGCCGCCGGCACCCACGCCGCCGACGGCGAGAAAGTCAACCAACCCATGCCCGCTGACGCCAACGTCCTCCTTTACTCCCTGTCCGAAGGCTACTACCTCGGCGCCGCCCTCAAGACCGGCTACCTGCAACCCGACACGGACGCCAACCGCACCTTCTACAACACGAAGGACCGTCTGCCCGAATTGCTCTACAGCGACTGGGTGCAGCCCCCCGCCGAGGCCAAGTTCATCATGGACTACGTCACGCGGCTCTCGAACTGATTTCAGTCCCGGTCGCGTGACCCAACCCGAGACCCGCCGATCACCGGCGGGTTTTTTGTGACCGGAATTCCCGCAGATACTCCACGAGCTCACGCAGGACGGTGTCGGCCACCGCCGCCTGCATCTCCACGCGCCCGGCGCCGGGAAACTGCACGAGGCCCGACAACACGGCCGGTCGGCCGCGCCGTCTGTGATGCAGCGCCCACCACGCCAGCGGCCCTTCCACGCCGTCGTCAATCGACGGCTCCGCGTAGCCCGTCGTCGCCACCGCCACGTCGCTGGCGAACAGCGCGCACGCCCCGCGCGCCATCTCCTCCGCCACCTCGCGCGAAACGGCATTCGTTAAGGCGGCATGGGCGCGGTCCACGCCGAGCAGTTTCACTTTCTGCTCCAAGGAATAGGCCGTGACCCCGCCGAGAAAATACTTCGACGCTCCCGACGCCTCGCCGATGCGCGCCTGCACGTGCCCGCAGGTCAGGCTCTCCGCCACCGCGAGAGTCAGCGCCGGCTCGCGCAACAACAGGTGTTTCAACTCGGTGGACGGATGCATGAGCCGCGAGCATGCGCAATTGCTCCCCGAAGAAAAGCCCGCGTTGCGCGCCGCCCGCGCTCCAAGCTTGCCGCATCCCCGTGCCTGCGCTCTGCTCGCCCCGGGCCCAACTCACTCCTCCTTCCCCCATGCCCCAGATTACCCGGCCCCCGGTCGTTCCTATTCTCTCGCGCGAAGAAATGAAATCGCGCGCGCTCGCCTTCGCCAAGCGCTGGGCCGGACCGCAACGCGAGGAAGCCGAGGCCAAGACGTTCCTCGACGAATTTTTCCAGATCTTCGGCCGTGACCGCCGCAACGTCGACGCCGAGTTCGAGCACCGGGTCGAACGCGAGGCGCGCGGCGAAGGCCGCATCGATCTCCTTTGGCCCGGCAAACTCGCCGTGGAGATGAAGTCCACCGGCAAGGATTTGTCCGAAGCCAAAAACGGCGCCGCCCGCCAAGCCTTCGACTACCTCGAACACCTCGATCCCGAGGCGCGCCCGCGCTGGGTGCTCGTCTCCGACTTCGCCCACTTCGTGCTCTACGATCTCGGCGAGGATGTGCACGAATACCTCGCCGGCCTCGCCTCCGTCCGCAAAACCAATCCCGAGGTCGTCGCCCAGTTTCTCCTCCGCGACCTGCCCGACAAGCTCCGGCACTTCGCCTTCATCCGCGACGAGGAACAGGCGCTCTTCCAGACCCAGCCCGAGGTCAACCTCAAGGCCGTCGCGCTGCTCGGCGACCTGCACGACGAGCTGAAAAAATCCGGTTACGCCGGCCACCAGCTCGAACATTTCCTCGTCCGCGTGCTCTTCTGCCTCTTCGCGGAAGACACCGACATCTACGGCTGGAACACTTTCACCCGTTTCGTCGAGGCCTCGAAGAAAGACGGTTCCGATCTCGGCCCGCGCCTCGCCCAGCTCTTTCAGGTCCTCGATCAGGATATCCCCGCTCGCTCCACCAAACTCGCTCCCGAGTTCACCGCCTTCCCCTATGTCAACGGCGGGCTCTTCGCCGAGCGGCTTGACATCGCCGCCACGACGGCCGACCACCGCGCCGCGCTCCTCGCGTGCTGCCGTTTCGACTGGAGCCGCATCTCGCCCGGTGTCTTCGGCTCCCTCTTCCAGGGCGTGATGGACAAGAAGGAACGCCGCGCCAAGGGCGCGCACTACACCTCCGAGGAAAACATCCGCCGCGTCATCGACCCGCTCTTCCTCGACGACCTCAAGGCCCGCTTCGCCAAACTCCGCGACGGCGCGGCGAAGAAAAAAGCTCTCGAACAATTCCACCTCGAACTCGCCTCGCTGCGCTTCCTCGATCCGGCGTGCGGCTGCGGCAACTTCCTCGTCGTCGCCTACCGCGAGCTGCGCGCGCTCGAACTCGAATTGCTCCGCGCCCAATACGGCGGCCAACTGCCGCTCGGCCTCGAAGTCGGCGACCTCGCGCGCGTCAACGTCGACCAGTTCTTCGGCATCGAGCTCGAGGAATTCCCCGCGCTCATCGCCGAGACGGCGCTGTGGCTCACCGACCATCAGGTGAACATGGCCTTCGCCAAAGCCTTCGGCCGCCACTTCGCGCGCATCCCGCTCAAGAAATCGCCCACGATCAAACAGGGCAACGCGCTCCGCCTCGACTGGCGCGACATCCTCCCGCCCGCGCAATGCAGCTACGTCCTCGGCAACCCACCGTTCGTGGGGAAGCAATACATGACCGTCGAGCAGAACGCCGACATGGGTCTCGTCTGCGGCGACATCAAGGGCCACGGCGTCCTCGACTTTGTGACCGCGTGGTATGTGAAGGCCGCCGACTACATCGGTGGCACGGGCATCCGCTGCGCGTTCGTCTCCACCAACAGCATCAGCCAAGGCGAGCAAGTCGGCCTGCTCTGGTCGCACCTCTTCTCCCGCTACCGGCTGAAAATCCATTTCGCGCACCGCACCTTCGTCTGGCACAACGAAGCCAGCGGCAAAGCCCACGTTCACGTCGTGATCATCGGCTTCGGCGCCTTCGACGCGCCGACCAAGCACCTCTACGAGACCGACGAAGACGGCAAGGTGACGAAGAGCAGCGGCACCATGAATCTCGGCCCCTATCTAGTGCCGGGCGGCGATATGGTCGTCACGAACCGTAAACAAGCCCTCGACGCCCCGCATCCGCTTTCGTTCGGCAACATGCCGAACGATGGCGGCCACTTGCTGCTGAGCGAGGCGGAGCGCGCCGTGTTGTTGTCGGAATTCCCGATCACGCGCGACTGGCTGCGCCCGATCCTGGGGCCGGAGGAATTCATCAACGGCTCGCGGCGCTGGTGCCTTTGGCTGGTCGATGCCAAACCGGCCGAGCTTCGCGCATGTCAACCTGTGATGGAGCGCGTGCTCGCCGTCCAATCCGTCCGCAAGGCGAACTCGCTGACGTCCCCGCGCTCTTCGGCGAAATCCGCCAACCGAAATCCCGCTACCTCGCGATTCCCAAGACCAGCTCGGAGCGCCGTCGTTATGTGCCCATCGCCTTCCTCGAGCCCGAGGTGATTGCCAGCGCCGACCTGTTCACTTGCGACGGGGCGTCTGTTTTTGAGTTCGGTGTTCTCACGTCAGCGATGCACATGGGATGGATGCGCCAAGTCGCTGGTCGCTTGGAAAGTCGTTACCGCTATTCCGCAGGCCTCGTCTACAACAACTATCCTTGGCCCGAGCCCGACGCGAAGCAGCGTGCCGCCGTCGAGGCCGCTGCACAGGCCGTGCTCGATGCCCGCGCACCGCGTCTCGCCGCCGGCGCCTGCCTCGCCGACCTCTACGACCTCTACGACCCGCTCACGATGCCCGCCGAATTGCTCACGGCGCACCAGACTCTCGATCGCGCCGTCGACCGCAGTTACCGCGCGGCCGTTTTCACGAGCGACCGCGAGCGCGTCGAATTTCTCTTCGCCCGTTACGAGCAGCTCGTCGCCCCTCTGGCTCCCATCGCCATCAAACCCAAACGCCGCTTGAAAAAAGCCGCAGTCTACAACCCGCAAGCCGAGGCCGACGCCGCCCACACCTACTTCGTGAAGGAAGACCCGCCCGCGTCGTGACCCGTCACTTGTAGTCTATTAAGTTACAACGCCCATGAAAGCACCCGCCGCCAAATCTCCTCGCCCTGACGCTGAACGCCGCCGCCGGGTCGCCAGTCGCCCGCAGTTGCAAAAGCTCACGATGCTCGTGCCCGGTGCCGCCGCGCGCGTCGTGGTCGAGGAGGTGTCGCGCTGGCTCGGTGTCGAATTGCCCTCGCGCTATGCCGTCCGGCTCGCGTTCCAAGCGGAGCGGTGCTTCGCCCACTCCCCGTCGTTCCGGGAAAAAATCTGCCGCCCCGGCCACCGCGGCCGCGATCTGCTCTACGTTTTCATGCGGCACTGGCTGGCAGCCCGACTGCACGAAGAGCGGCCGGCCCTCTACCGCCGCCTGCCGCGCGAATTCTCACTCGGTGCGGAGTTGCCGCCCCGGCCGGCCCGGTTTTTCGCGCGCCCGCTCAATGCGTGGCTATCCCACGACGCCCGGCCGTTGATGCTGGCCTGATTTTTTCGGGCAAACCCCCGCGCTTCATTTAAGCTCCAGCCCGACCGGGCAGTGGTCGCTGCCCATGACCTCGGGCGAGATCCACGCACGTTTTAACTGCGGCCGCAGCACCGCGGACGCCACGAAGTAGTCGACGCGCCACCCGATGTTCCGCGCGCGGCAGTTCATCATCTGGCTCCACCACGTGTAGTGGCCGGGGCCTTGCTCGAATTCGCGGAACGTATCCACAAAGCTTTTGCCCAGCAGGGTTGAAAAATTCGCGCGCTCCTCGTCGGTGAAGCCCGCGTTGCGCCGGTTGGTCTTCGGGTTCGTGAGATCAAGCTCCGTGTGCGCCACGTTCAGGTCACCGCAGAAGACCACCGGCTTTTTCTTCTCCAGTTTCTTCAGATGTTTGAGAAAGGCCGGGTCCCACTCCTGCGTGCGGTAGTCGAGCCGCAGCAACCCGCGCTGCGAGTTCGGCTGGTAGACGTTGACGAGAAAATAGTCCGCGAACTCGACGTTGATCACGCGCCCCTCGTCGTCGTGGGCGGCGACACCGAGGCCGAACGTGACGTCGAGCGGCTTCACCTTCGTGAACACGGCCGTGCCCGAGTAGCCCTTCTTCGTCGCCGAATTCCAGATCGCCTCGTAGCCCGCCGGCCACTCCACGTGCTGCACGTCACCGGGATGCGCCTTGGTTTCCTGCAGGCAAATGACGTCGGCCTTCGAGCCGGCGAAAAAATCCATCGCGCCCTTCTTCAGCGCCGCGCGCACGCCGTTCACGTTCCAGGAAATCAGTTTCATGCGGCGACAGTCGGCCAGTTTGCCGCGCGCGCGGCAAACCGTTTCCTCCCCCTACGCGATTTTTGGCTGCCTTCGCGAGAAATTTGCCCAACTGTGCTGCGGTTTCCGGTGTTCTGGGTCCGGTTCCCGATCTTCATGCGCTCCTGTTTTGCCCTCTTGTCCTGCCTGCTGCTGGCCCAACCGGTCATCGGCGACGCCAAGCCGTCGCCGCGCCCGAACGAGATCATCATTTCAGCGGCGAATTATGCGCAGACCCCGCCCGAGGTGTTGGCAAAACTGTTCCGCGCCCCCGCCGAACTCACGGACCTGCCGCCGCCCAGGCCCGTCGCGCGTCCGTTGCAGCACTACCAGTTCCTGCGGGGCGAGGTGTTTGAGTCAGACCTGCCTTACCTCGAGGTTTGCAAGCTGCTCGTCCCTGTCCTGGGCAAGAAAAACCTCGTCAACACCTTCGACCAGACAAAGGTCAGCCTCGTGCTCCGCGTCAGCTTTGGCGGGCGCGCTTGGCGCGATCCCTTCGTGCGCGCGGGCGACCTCGATTGGAAACACGGCTTGGTGCCGCGCCGCCTCCGGGGCAGCGCCTCGCTCGCCGCCACCCCCGCGTGGGACGAGCGCGCAGGCGGAGATGAAGCCGCGCTCTACCAGACCGAGCAATTCCTCACCGAGCTCAACCCGACCGGCGGCGCCGAGGGCATGGCGGACCGCCTCATCGGCGGGATGCACACTGAGGACTACTTCCTCGTCGTGGTCGACGCCTTCGAGGTCGCCACGCTGCGCGCCAAGGGCAACCGCGCGCCCCGGGCCTGGACGACCTTCATTGCCGTGCCCTGTCAGGGAAAAACGAAATTCTCCGACGTCGCCGCCGCCATGATCGCGAAGGCCGCACCCTACTTCGGCGAAACCCTGCCGGGCAAAGCCCGCTTCACCGACCGCGAAGGCACGGTCACGCCCGGCGAACCCCGAGTCATCGAAGAAAACGTGCGTCTGAAGGAAAAGTGACACACCGCACTCAATCACTCCCCGTCATGCCGGCACCCTCTTCCTGCACGCTCACCCTCAAGACCATCCCCAACGCCCCGCGCGATGAGATCGTCGGCTGGCTGGGCGCCGCGCTCAAGGTCAAGGTCCGCGCGCCCGCGCTCGACGGCCGCGCCAACGACGCGCTGCTCGCCTTCCTCTCCGGGAAACTCGGCGTGCCGCGCCGCGCGCTCACGCTCCTGCACGGTGACAAGTCCCGGCAGAAAGTCGTGCGCATCGCCGGCCTTTCCGTCACCGAAGCCCGCGCGCGCCTGAACGGCGCCTAATCCGGGACCGCTTCACCGCAGCTTCGTCATCCGGTGGAAGCGCCAGCCGAGCAACAGCGCGGCACTTCCGAGGCCCGCTGCGAGCCCCGCCCACACCCCGACCGGTCCGAGTGCCGTGTGGAACGCCAGCAGGTAGCCGGCCGGCAGCGCGACCAACCAGTAGGCGACGAATGTGATTGCCGTCGGAACTTTAACATCTTGCAGACCGCGCAATGCCGCCGCCGCGACCACCTGTCCACCGTCGAAGAGTTGAAAGGCCGCCGCCACCACGAGCAGTTGCGCCGCCAATATTACGACGCCCGGGTCGGGCGTGAAACCGGTCGCGATCGTGTGTCCGAGAAGTGCAAAGCCTGATGCGAACACCAGCATCAGCCCAAAGCCGGCGGCGAGCGAACCGAAACCGATGGCGCGCAGAGCGTCGCGCCGGCCTTCGCCCACCGCCTTGCTCAACCGCATGCTTGTGGCGATCGACAGCCCCAAGGGAAACATGAACGTGAAACCCGCGCAGGTGATCGCGATTTGGTGAGCCGCGAGCGCCGTCGTGCCGAGCCAGCCCATCATGATCGCCGCCGCGGAGAACGCGCCCACCTCGAAGAGCCATTGCCCCGCCGCCGGCACCCCGAGCCGCAGCATGTCGCGAAACCGCGCCCGCGAAAACGCCGCGAGCCAGCGGGGATTCGTGTTTGTTTCGTGGGCCGAAAGCACCGCGGACTGGCGCGGTGAAGCCGGGGCGAAGCAAGGCCACTCCGACTGCACTGCTGCCTGCCGGCTCAGCCACCACCAGAGCACCAAGGCGGCCCCGATGCGCGCGATGAACGTCGCCCAGCCGGAACCCGCGAGCCCGAGGGCCGGGGCGCCGAGATGCCCGTAGATCAGCACCCAGTTGAGAAACACATTGAGCCCGACGGCGCTGAGCAAGATCACCATCGGCGCCCACGGATGGCCGAGGGCCTCGCTGTATTGCTTCAGCACTTGGAAAATAAACACTGGCACGAGCGACGCCGTGATGATCAGGAAAAACGGATTCACTTCGCCCAAGACCTCCGGCGGCTGGCCGAAACGGTGCAACTGCGTCGCGACCCCGAAGAGCAGCAGCGCGGCGCCGACGCCCAAGGCGACACCCATCGCCATGCCGTGCCGCAGGAACTCCGCACACTCGCGCGACTGCCGCGCCCCGTGGGCCCGCGCGACGTTGATCGACACCGCCAGCAGCAACCCGAGGCCGGTGATGTAAACGAAGTTGAAGATACTGCTCGCAAACGCCGACGCCGCGAGCGGCACCTTGCCGAGACGCCCGATCATCAAACTGTCCGTGATACCCATCAGCATCTGGCTCACTTGCCCCACAATGATCGGCACCGCCAGACGGAGCGTCAGGCGCAATTCTCGGAGCATGGCAGGCAGTGCGGGCACGCCGACACAGAGGACAACCGGCGTGCGCGCGGCAATTCGTTTCTGGTTGAGCTGCTCCTTTGGCGTGCCTCAGTGAGAGCCGCCATGAGCGCCCTCGCCCTCGCCCTCATCTTGGTCGCCGCGTTTTCCCACGCGACCTGGAACCTCGCGGCCAAGCAATCCGGCGGCGGCCTGCCTTTCGTCTGGCTGAGCGGTTCCCTCGCCTTGCTGTTCTATGTGCCCGTCGTCGCGATCTATTGGTGGTGGCAACAGCCGACCTTTCCCGCCGGCACGGTGCTCGTGATCGTCGGCAGCGGCATCCTCAAAACCGCCTATGCGCTGTTGCTCCAACGCGGCTACCGGAGCGGCGATTTCTCGCTCATCTATCCGCTCGCCCGCGGCACGGGACCGCTGCTCTCGACCGTCGCGGCGATATTGCTTTTTGGCGAGCGTCCCTCGCCGCTCGCACTGCTGGGCGGCACCATCATCATCACCTGCGTGTTCTGCCTCGCCGGTGGACCAAAGCTCCTGCACTCGGACCGCGCGCACCTGCGCAACGCCGTCGGCTATGGGCTCACTTGCGGCGCGTGCATCGCCGCCTACACCGTGTGGGACCAACGCGCGGTCTCGCACCTGCACATTCCACCGGTTCTCTACGACGCGGGCACGCAAACGGTCATGTGCGGCATCCTTATGCCATTCGCGTGGCCGCGGCGCTCTGAGGTGGCGCGCGAATGGCGGGAACACCGGTGGTATGCGCTGACCGTCGCCGTGCTGGCATCGTTCAGTTACGTGCTCGTGTTAACGGCCATGAAGTTCACCCCCGTCAGCTACATCGCGCCAGCGAGAGAGATCAGCATCGTGATCGGAGCGTTTTTCGGCGCGCGCTTGCTCAAGGAAACAGAGTCGCGCCGCCGCCTGCTCGCCGCCGCCGGCATAGTCGCCGGCGTGATTGCGCTGGCGCTCGGTTGAGTGCCGGTTAAATTTTCCCCATGCGCCGCTCGCCTGAAATCGTCATCCTGATTGTGCTGCTCGTCATCATGATCGTGGGGGTGCTGTGGTATGTGGTGGACCGCCGTGCGAAGTTGCCCACCGCACCCGCCTCTAAGGCCCAAGCCGCCGCCCCAACCGAGCCAACCCCGGTGCTAATGGGCCCGGCCGGACCGGTCGAAATTCCCGACGGCAAGACCCTCGATTTCTCCTCGGGCGCGGCGGTCGTCAAGGACACCCCGGCGGACCAAGCGGTGTTGGCCAAAGTGCTCAAGGAAATGGAGGAGGCCGCGCGGACCGTGACCTTCGATACACTGCCGACACCGAAGAAAGATCCGCCGGACAAAGTGCCGCCGGACAAGCGGTGACGCTGTCTCCATGCCCTTCGTTCTCGCGCTCGACCAAGGCACCACCTCCAGCCGCGCCATCGTTTTCGACCGGCGCGGCCGCGTCGTGGCCCGCGCGCAACAGGAATTTGTCCAGCATTACCCGCGGCCCGGCTGGGTGGAGCACGACCCGATGGATTTGTGGGAAACCACGCGCCGGACCGCGCTTGCGGCCGTCGCCCGAGCCAAACTGACCCGCAGAAACATTGCCGCCATCGGGCTCACCAACCAGCGCGAGACCACCCTGCTTTGGGAGCGACGCACCGGCCGACCACTGCACCGCGCGATAGTCTGGCAGGACCGGCGCACCGCCGATGCCTGCGTCGCACTGAAGCAGCGCGGACTCGAACCGCTTTTCCGCCGCAAGACCGGCCTGCTGCTCGATCCGTATTTCTCCGGCACCAAGCTCGCGTGGCTGCTCGACCA
>JANXWT010000166.1 GCA_025351035.1 Opitutia bacterium
ACAATCAATACTTTCCAACCTTGGAGTGTGTGGTGGCCGCCGTCCGACCGCGCCTCCGCGAATGGTCGCGCCCGAACTCCACCCTTCAGCGTCTTTGTGGCATCGCCTAACATCGGCATCTAGTTATGACGTTGTGTTTAACGCCTTTTTTCTCGGGGCACGTGCGCTCCCCGGGAAGTAAACCGGCCGCTGTCAGCCTAAAAAGCGAAACTCACTAAGCGCGGCGTAACGGCTTTGGTGCTTGGCGTTTTGAGCTTCATTGAGACTTGGCGCTTGGAGCTTGGAGTTTCGCCGCCGCGCGGTCTCGCTCGGCGAGCAGTTGGGCGGCGATGCTGAGGGCGATTTCGTGCGGGTGGTTCGTGCCGAAGTCGAGGCCGACGGGACAGTGAAAGAGTTTTGCGCGTTCGGGGGCGAGGCCTCCAGCGATCATTTCGCGGCGGAGAATCTCGGCTTTCGCGTCGCTGCCGATGACGCCGATGAAAGGGAAATTCCGCTCGGCAAGCGCGCGCTGGAGCACGGGGCGGTCGTGCGAATGACCGCGGGTGAGGCAGAGCAGAAAGGCGTCGTCGGGCATCTGTGCGACGAGTTCGGCGGGATTGTCGTGCTGGAGGTAACGGGCGTTGCGCGCGCGTAGGAGACGGTCGAGCCAGTCGCGCCGCGGGTCGACGACGGTGAGCGTGCAGTCGAGCGGCGCGAGCACGGGCACGAGCGCCTGGACGACATGCCCGGCACCGAAGATCCAGATCGGCCACGCCGCGCCCGCGCCGCCGCCGGGATGCGGTTCGAAGTAGAGTTTCACCGAGCCGCCGCAGGTCATGCCGACATCACCCTTGAGGCTCCAGTTGACGAAGTGCGGTTTGGCGTCGTGCGCGGCGAGCATCTGCTGTGCGAGCTCGATTGCTTTCGCTTCGACACGGCCGCCGCCGACAGTGCCGACATGTAGACCGGCGGGCGTGACGAGCATCTTGGCACCGGTGTCTTGCGGGGTGCTGCCGAGGGCGTCGACGAGCGCCACGAGCACGAACGCCATGCCGTCGCGTTCGAGAGCGACGAGTTGTTCGTAGAAAGTCGGTGTGCCGGACAAGGGCTCCATATGCAAGGAGGAGGTTCGCGCACGCGGCGCGGCGGCGCAAGCGCGGTGTCAGACGCGGCAGGGGCGCCGCGTTTCCGGAGAGGGACGGTTCAAATCAGGCCGAGCTTCATCTTGCCTTCCTCGGAAATCATCCGCCTTCACCAAGGCTACGGCGGACAAGTCGACTCTCGGGCAATTTGGGCGTCTTCCCGTTAGATGAGTCCTAACTTCATTTTCCCCTCTTCGCTGATCATGCTCTGGTTCCAGGCCGGATCCCAAGTGATGCGGACGTCGGCGTCGGCGACGCCGGGGACGAGGAGAATCTTGTTCTTCGCGTCTTCGGCGATGACAGGGCCCATGCCGCAGCCAGGCGCGGTGAGCGTCATCTGCACGTCGACCTTGTGCGCACCGTCGTCCGCTTTGGAAATGTCCATCGAGTAAACGAGACCGAGGTCGACGATGTTGACGGGAATCTCGGGATCGAAAACCTGGCGGAGTTGCGACCAGACCGCCTCGGGGTCGGGTGCTTCGCCGGTGGCCTTGGGCACGAACGCGGTCTCGACCACTTGTTCGCCGAGGGCGTCGGCGTTCTGGCTGGAGATGCGCATGAGACCGATGTCGGTCATCACGGTGTAGCTGCCGCCGAGGGTCTGCGTGATGAAGACTTTCGAGCCGGCGCTGAGCGTGAGCTTGTCGCCGGAGGGAATCTGCGAGGCTTCAACGTCGCGGAGAAGGGTGCGGTCCTTGTTGGCACTCATGGGGCGGGTCAGTTGTCCTTGAACTTGCGGCGGATGATGGTGGCGAGTTGGTCGTGCAGCTCCTGGTTCTCGATCTTGGCGAGGACTTCCTCGAAGAAACCGAAGACGAGGAGTTCGTCGGCCTGCGCTTTGGCAATGCCGCGCGATTGGAGATAAAATTCCTGCTCGGCGTCGATGCGAGCGGAGGTGGCGCCGTGCGAGCAGCGCACGTCGTTGGCCTGAATCTCGAGACCGGGGAGCGAGTTCGCCTCGGCGTCGGCGGAGAGCATGAGGTTGCGGTTGCTCTGGTAGGCGTCGGTCTTCTGCGCGTCGGGATCGACGACGATCAAGCCGGAGAAGATGGTCTTCGTCTGGTCGAGCAGCGCGTTTTTGTAGAGGAGATTCGACGACGTGTTGGGTGCCTGGTGAATCTGCAGCGTGCGCTGGTCAAACTCCTGCGTGCCGTGGGCGATGGTGAGCGCCAGCATCTCCGAGTGCGCACCAGGCGCCTGCAGCTGAGAGAAACTCTCGTGCCGCGCCTGACGTGCACCGGCGTGGAGATTGACAGAAAGGACTTTGGCGTCGCGGCGGACGACGGTGGCGTTGAACTGGAAGGAGAGGGCCTCGCGGCTCCAATCCTGCATGGCGACGTAGGTGACGTTCGCGCCGTGGCCGACATGGATGTCGTTGCCGCCGCAGGCGAACTGGGTTTCGGAATCGCGGCGTAAAGCCGCTCCTACAGTTTCGGATGAGCGGAAGAAGTCGGCGACGGTGACCTTCGCGTGGTCGTCGGCGACGATGAGGGTGTGCGGGAAAACCGCGGCACCCTGGCCGGCCGCGTAGTGAAACACGCCGAGCGGCAGAGCCACCTCGAGATTCTTCGGCACATAGATAAACGCGCCGTCTTCGAGAAAGGCCTCGTGCAGGGCGGCGAATTTCTCGGAACCGAGCTTGGGCGGCTGCGTGAGCAGGTGGGCGCGGACAAGGACGCTGTGCTTGAGCAGGGCGTTCTGCAGCGTGTCGAAAATCACACCGCGTGCGGCGAGTTCGGCGGAGATGGGTTCGCTGAACACCAGCTTGTGATTCGCGAAGAGCATCGTGCCGGCGCCGGTGACACCGATCTCGCGATGGGCGGTCTGCGCGAGGGTGACGGCGTCGGGCGAACGGAAGCCGTCGAGCGCGATGCCGGAGAGCGAGGCGAAGCGCCAGCCTTCGTCGGTGCGCTTGGGCAGCGGCAGGGCGGCGAAGCGCTCGTAGGCGGCGCGCTTGCGGTCGAGCCACCACGTGGGGAGGTGCGACACGCGCGCGAGATGTGCAGCAAAGGCCTCGGGCGTGAAGGAGCCGATGAGGGATTTGGCGGAAGTGGAGACAGTCATTGCTGAAAGAGTTAGGTGTTAGGTTTGAAGTGTTAGGTTTGGGAGGAAGTGGTGTCACGGGTCGTAACACCTAAAACTTAACACATAAAACTTAGTCGGCGTCAGCCGACGGATCCTTCCATTTCGAGGTCGATGAGGCGTTTGAGTTCGACGGAGTATTCCATCGGGAACTGGCGGGCGAGGTCGTTGATAAAGCCGTTGACGGCGAGACTCATTGCCTGACCCTCGGTGAGGCCGCGCTGCTGCATGTAGAAAATCATTTCTTCGTTCACCTTCGAGACGCTGGCCTCGTGCTGCACGGCGTTGAGGTCGCCGCGAACGGTGATGGCCGGGTAGGTGTCGGTGCGCGAGTTGGTGTTGATGAGGAGTGCGTCACATTCGGTATTGTTGCGGCAGCCTTTCAGGTGGCGCGGGATATGGACCTGGCCGCGGTAAGTGCTGCGACCTTGGCCGACGGAGATGGACTTCGCGATGATGTTGGAGGTCGTCTCATCGGCGGCGTGGATCATCTTCGCGCCGGTGTCCTGGTGCTGGCCGTCGTTGGCGAGCGCGATGGAAAGCACCTCGCCGCGGGCCTTGCGGCCCTTGAGGATGACGCCCGGATATTTCATCGTGAGGCGGCTGCCGATGTTGCAGTCGATCCACTTGATCTCGGCTTCCTCGTGCGCGAGGCCGCGCTTGGTGACGAGGTTGAAGACGTTGTTGGCCCAGTTCTGGACCGTGATGTATTGGATCTTCGCGCCCTTCATGGCGACGAGTTCGACGACGGCGCTGTGCAACGTGGAGGTCGAGAACTTCGGCGCGGTGCAGCCTTCCATGTAGGTGACCTCGGCACCCTCGTCGACGATGATGAGGGTGCGTTCGAACTGGCCGAAGTTTTCGGCGTTGATGCGGAAGTAGGCCTGGAGCGGGTGGGTGACCTTGACTCCGGGCGGCACGTAGATAAACGAGCCGCCGGAAAACACGGCGCCGTTGAGCGCGGAGAATTTGTTGTCGCCAACCGGGATGACCTTGCCGAACCACTTGCGGAAAATCTCGGGGTGCTCGCGGAGCGCCTCGGTGGAATTGCAGAAGATGACCCCCTGCTTGGCGACAATGTCCTTGATGTTCGAGTAGGCGGCCTCGGAATCGAACTGGGCCTCGACGCCGGCGAGGAACTTGCGCTCCTGCTCCGGGATGCCGAGGCGCTCGAATGTCTTCTTGATATCGTCGGGCACCTCGTCCCACGAGCGTTTGGGCTTCTGGCCGCTCGCGAGGTAATAGCGAATCTTGTCGAAGTTGATGTTGTTGAGGTCCTCGGTCGCCCAGTGCGTGGGCATGGGTTTCGACTGAAAGGTCTTCAGCGCGGCGAGACGGAAATCTTTGATCCACGACGCTTCCTTCTTGGCGGCGCTGATGTAGTCGATGGTGCGCTCGGAGAGACCGGTGCCGGCGTCGAACTCGTATTTGACGTCATATTGGAAGTCGCCCTTGGACTGGTCGATGCCGACGACGGGATTCTCGGTCGGCGCGGATTCGACTTCGGTGGGTGGTTTCATGGGAGATTGGTTTTAAGATTGTTGGAGCGGGCACCGTTGCTGGCTGCTGCCAGCCCGGTGTTTGTCCGGGCCGGTCGCCCGGCAAATCAGGCGGTCGCGGCGGCGAACTCTTTCTTCACCCAGTCGTAGCCTTTGGCTTCGAGTTCGAGCGCGAGGGATTTGTCGCCACTCTTCACGAGGTGGCCGTCCCACATGACGTGGACGTAATCGGGCACGATGTAGTCGAGCAGACGCTGGTAGTGCGTGATGAGCAAAATGCCGGGCGCGGACGGACCGTTGCGCTGGGCGTTGACGCCGTCGGCGACGATGCGGAGCGCGTCGATGTCGAGGCCGGAGTCGGTCTCGTCCATCAGGGCAAACTTCGGCTCGAGCATCGCCATCTGGAGAATCTCGCAGCGCTTTTTCTCCCCGCCGGAGAAACCGTCATTGACCGAGCGCGAGGTAAATTTCCGGTCGATCTTGAGCAGATCCATTTTTGCGTAGAGGCGCTTGTAGTAACCGGCGGCGTCGAGCTCCTCGCCCTCGGCTAGGCGGGCCTGCACGGCGGCGCGCATGAAGTTGGCGATGGAGACGCCGGGAATTTCGCTCGGGTATTGGAAGGCGAGGAAGATGCCGGCGCGCGCGCGCTCGTCGGCCTGCATCGCGAGGATCGACTGGCCGTCGATCTGCACGTCACCGCGGGTGATGGTGTAGTCCGGGTGGCCGGCGATCGCCTTCGCGAGCGTGCTTTTGCCGGTGCCGTTGGGGCCCATGATGGCGTGCACTTCGCCG
>JANXWT010000408.1 GCA_025351035.1 Opitutia bacterium
CCGCCATCGAGCCGATGGCCGCCACACCGCTCGACCCGCGTTCGCGCCGCCTCGCCGAAGCGCGCCGCGACGCCGCCGTCGCCACGCTCGGCAAAGCCAAGGCCGCCCACGATCTCGCGCGCAGCGAGCTGGGTCGCATGGAGAGGATGTTCGCCGAAAAAACCGTCTCGCCGCAGGACCTCGACAACATCCGCCTCCGTGAAACCGCCGCCGCGCGCGACGTCATCGCCGCCGACGGCGCGCTGCGCGTCATCGAGGCCGAGCTCGCCGAAGCCGGCGTCGCGGGCACACCGCCCGCGCTCGTGGAAGTCCGCGCACCCGTCGGCGGCCGCGTGCTGCACGTTTACCAGGAGAGCGAACGCCCCGTCGTCGCCGGCACGCCGCTCGTCGAAGTCGGCGACCCGACCGATCTCGAAGTCGTCATCGAACTTCTCTCCCGCGACGGCGCCGCGCTCGCGCCGGGTGCCGCCGTGGAGTTCGAGCAATGGGGCGGCCCGGTGCCGCTCGCCGGCAAAGTGCGCCTCGTCGAGCCCGCCGCGTTCACCAAGATTTCCGCGCTCGGCGTCGAGGAGCAGCGCGTCAACGTCGTCGCCGACATCACCACGCCGCTCGACCAGCGCCGCTCGCTCGGCGACAACTTCCGCGTCGAGGCCCGCGTCGTCGTCTGGGCCAGCGACCGCGTGCTGAAGGTGCCGGTGTCCGGACTCTTCCGCCGCGGCCAAGATTGGGCCGCTTACGTCGTGCGCGACGGCCGCGCCGTCTTGCAGATTGTGAAAGCCGGCCGCGCCAGCAACACGGAGATGCAAGTCCTCGAAGGTCTCAAGGAAGGCGACGAAGTCATCCTCTACCCCGGCGACCGCATCACCGAAGGCCAGCGCGTGAAGCCGGTGAAGTTGTGATGCCTTGGCATATCACGCCGCCTGCACGTCGTAGGCGAGCTGCACGAGGCCGCCGGGGAAGCTGTGGCAGTTGCGCAGCGTCAGTGCGGTCGGCACCGAGCGGCGCAGGAACAGCGGCACGCCGTCGCCGAGCAGCACGGGCGGGATCGACAGGATGATCTCGTCGACGATGCCGGCTTCGAGGCACGGCTGCACGATCTCGCCGCCACCGACGAGCCAGATGGTTTTGCCCGGCAGCGCGCGGAGTTCGCGGACGAACGTCACGACGTCGCCGCCGACAAACTTCGCGTGCTTGGCGCGCTTCACGCCGGGCACGCGCGACACGACGTAGCAGCGCTGCTCGGGATTCGGCCACGCGCCGAGCGTCACCACCTGTTCGTAGGTCTTGCGGCCCATCACGAGCGTGTCGACGCCGGCGATGAAGTTCTTGTAGCCGAAATCCTCCTGCGGATCCTGCGGCAACCAGTCGAGCGAACCGTCGCGGCGCGCGATGAAGCCGTCGAGACTCGCGGCGATGTAGAGGGAAACTTTACGCATGGCGAGCCGGGGTCAGACGTGGGACAGCACAAGCGACTCGGCCTCATAGTCGGCCACGAGGTCGACGTGGATGAGCTTGTTGTCCGCCGCACCAAAATCGATGCAGTCGGCAAACGCCGACGCTTCCGGCGCGTCAAGAAAATGCGCGGCGCCCGCCTCGGCGCAGTCGAGGTCGCGCCATTCCAGCACTTCGCGCCAGAGGCCGGTGCCGGGTTCGCGGCCGATGTGCCGCCCGAGAAAGCCGGGGCAGCGGTTGAGGTAGAGGTTGGACGCAACGATCGCCGAGCGAAGCTGTGCTTCGGAGACCCCGGGTTTCGTGCGGAAGGACGTGATTTCGAGTGTAGAGGCGGAGGGGTTCATAGGCGCAGTATCGCACACCCCACTGACAACCCTATGTCAGGAGACTTTCGGGGTGTGCCGTGCCGCGATTTTCGCCGCTTCAGCGTGCACGAGGTCGCGCAACTCCACCGGCGCCAGCACCTCGAAACCCGTGCCGAAAGACAGCAGCCAGCGTGCGAGCCACGGCAGCGAGTAAGTCATCAGCGCAATTTCCGCACCGTTGCGCACCTTCTTTTCTTCGACGAAACCGGCGAATGATTCCCGCCGCGCGCGAGTGAGCGTGTCGTTTTCAAACCAAATGCGCGCGGCGACGGTGTCGCGCTGCGCACCGGCCTCCGCGAGATGTTGCGCGAGTGAGAAATTCGGCCGGTGCGGGAAACGCTCATCGCGCACCGCGAGGCGTTTGATGCGGTCCAGCCGGAACTGCCGGAAATCCTGCCGCAGCCGGCACCACGCCACGAGGTGCCACGCGCTGCCAAAAAACACCACCCCGAGAGGCTCGACCTCTCGCGCCGTATCGGCCTCCTGATCGCGTCCGCGATAGACGAGATGCATGACGCGCCGTTGTCCCGCCGCCTGCTGGATCGGCAGCAGCGTCCGCTGGTCCGGTGAACCTGCCGAGCGCGGCGCGGCGAGCACGGCGGTTGTTTCCACCAGCCGGTCGACGCCCGCCTGCCGGTCGGTCGGGAGCACGGAGCGAACTTTCAACAGGGCCGACGAAATCGGTGCGCGCAGCGAGCCGTCGGTGAACTCCTTCACCATCTCGCCGCCGACGAACAGCGCCGCGGCCTCGTCGGCCGTGAGCATGACCGGCGGCAGATGGTAGCCCTTCATCAGCGTGTAGCCGACGCCCGCTTCGCCGATGATCGGCACGCCGGCTTCGCCGAGTGCATCGAGGTCGCGATAGACGGTGCGCACGCTGATCTCGAAGTGCTCCGCGAGGTCTTCGGCGCGGACGACGCGCCGCCCTTGCAAGTGCAGCACCATCGCGAGCAGCCGGTCGGTCCGATTCATGGCCCGCAGTTGTAGCCGGTGCGCGCGGCACGACAACACCGATCCGCGATTTTCGCTTCGACCCCCGGCGTCCGGCGGTCCTACCTTCGGGCCGCATGTCGAAGCTCTATTTCTACTACTCGGCGATGAACGCCGGCAAATCGACGGTGCTCCTCCAGTCGAGCTACAACTACCACGAGCGCGGCATGCGCACGCTGCTCTTTATTCCCGCCATCGACACCCGTGCCGGCGGGCTCATCCGTTCGCGCATCGGGCTCGAGGCGCCCGCCCTGCCGCTGCCGGTCGACGAAAATATTTTCGATCACGTCAAGGCCGCCCACGCGACGCAGCCGGTCGCCTGCGTGCTGGTCGACGAGGCGCAGTTCCTCACCCGCGCGCAGGTCGAACAACTGACCGACATTGCCGACACACTGAAAATCCCCGTGCTCTGCTACGGCCTGCGGACGGATTTCCAGGCGCAGCTTTTCCCCGGTAGCGCTGCGCTGCTCGCGCTCGCCGACAATCTCATCGAGCTGAAAACCATCTGCCACTGCGGCCGCAAGGCCACGATGAACCTCCGCGTCGGCGCCGACGGCCGCGCGGTGAAGGAAGGCGCGCAGGTCGAGATCGGCGGTAACGACCGCTACGTCGCGATGTGCCGCCGCCATTTCAAAGAAGCTCTGGCGCTCTGATTTTTTTCCCGCCCCATATCGTCACCCCACCACCTCGCCCCATGTCCACCGAACCTCACCAAGTTTTTATCGGCACCTACACCCCGAAAGGCGACTCCAGCCGCGGCATCTACACCGCGAGCCTCGACGCCACCACCGCCACGCTCGGCGAACCGCGGCTCGCCGCCGAGACCGAGAATCCCACCTTTGTCGTGCTGCATCCCAACGGGCGCGCCGTCTACGCGCTCGGGCAGTGCGTGAACGAAGCCGGCAAGACCGGCGGGGCCGTCACGGCGTTCGCGCTCGACCGCCCCACCGGCGCGCTCGCCGCGCTGAACATGCAGCCCACCGGCGGCGGTGGCACGTCGCACCTCGGCATTGACGCGACGGGCCGGCTGCTCGTCACGATCAGCTACAGTGGCGGCGACATCGCGACCTTTCCGCTCGGCACCGACGGACGTATTGGCGCGCGCACCGGTCAGATCAAACCGACCGGCCCACTCGGGCCCGTCATGGCGCGGCAGGACAAACCCCATCCGCACTCCGTCACTTTTTCGCCCGACAACCGCCACGCCTACGTCTGCGATCTCGCGCAGGACAAAATCCTCAGCTTTCGCGTCGATGCCGCCGCCGCGACGCTTGCACCCAACGGTGAAGTCGCCGGCCGCGCCGGGGCCGGCCCGCGGCATGCCAAGTTCTCGTCAAGCGGTCGGTTTTTCTACGTCATCAACGAGCTCGACAGCACGATCGCCACCTACGCCTGCGATCCCGCGACCGGTGGACTGACGCCGACGCAGATTGTCTCCACACTACCGGACAGTTTTTCCGGCACGAATATTTGTGCCGAAATCCGTGTCCATCCCAACGGCCGCTTCGTCTACGGTTCGAACCGCGGACATGACAGCCTCGCCGTCTTCGCGCGCGACCCGAAGGCCGGCACACTCACGCTTGTCGAAATCCTGCCTTGCGACGGCCGGCATCCTCGGAATTTCGCCCTGTCGCCCGGAGGGAAGGTGCTCGTCTGCGCCAACCGCGACACTAACAACCTCACGGTTTTCCGTGTTGATGGGGCGAGCGGCCGGCTCACCGCCACCGGGCAGTCGGTCCCGTCGTTCCAGCCGGTCTGCGTGATGTTCGCGTCATAAATCCCGGGCGGCCGCTGCATCCCGGCAATTTTTGCGCAGCCTTCGGCACTTTGTGACCAAGGACCGCAGTTGCAGCCCGGCCTTGGCGCGCATTCACTACTGCCAATGAACCACCACGACTGGTCGCAATTCAAGTCCCGCGCCGTCAGCGCCGCCGAAGCGGTGCGTATCATCCCGAACGGTGCCCGGGCCTTCATGCACGGCGGCGCGGCGACACCCACGCCCTTGGTGCTGGCCCTGGCTGCCCGCACCGATCTCGAGGGCCTGCGCCTTTACCACGTGCACACGGAGGGGCCCGCACCGTTTCTCGATCCGGCCTGCGAGGGTCGCATCCGTTCCGTATCACTCTTCACCGGCGCGGCGGCGCGGGGTCCCGTGGCCGAGGGCCGGGCCGATTTCATCCCGGTGTTTCTCTCCGACATCCACTACCTTTTTCAAACACGGCGCATCCCCCTCGATGTCGCCATCCTCCAACTGTCTCCGCCCGATGCGCATGGTTGGTGCACGCTAGGCACCTCGGTCGACTGCGCCCGGGCCGCGTTTGACCACGCGACGATCATTATCGCCGAGATCAACGAGCAGATGCCGCGCACGCACGGCGAGTCGCTCGTGCCGTTCTCGCGCGTCAATGCCTTCATCGCCACCGACCGTCCCTTGCACAGCCACGAGCCCGAAGCAGAAGGGCCGGTCGAAGCGCGCATCGGGGAAGTCATCGCCGATCTGATTGAGGACGGCTCCACCCTCCAGATCGGCATCGGGGCCATCCCCGACGCCGTGCTCGCGCGGCTGCAACACAAGCACGAGCTCGGCGTCCACACCGAGATGTTTTCCGACCGGCTGGTGCCGCTGGTGGAGTGCGGAGCCGTCACCAACCGGCTCAAGATCGTCGCGCCCGGCCGCATTGTCACCGCCTTCGTCATCGGCAGCCAGAGGGTGTTCGACTTCGTGCATGACAATCCATTCGTGAACTTCATCGGCTCCGACAAAACGAACGACACCGCCACGATCCGCAAGAACCCCAAGGTCGCCGCCATCAATTCCGCGATCGAGGTCGATCTCACCGGCCAGGTCTGCGCCGACTCGATGGGCCACCGCATCTACTCCGGCATCGGCGGGCAGATGGATTTCATCCGCGGTGCCGCACTTTCTCCGGGCGGCAAACCGATCATCGCGTTGCCCTCCACCGCCAAGGGCGGGCAAATCTCGCGCATCACGTCCGAACTGAAGCCCGGCGCCGGCGTCGTGACAACGCGCGGCCATGTCCACTGGATCGTCACCGAATATGGCGCCGTCAACCTGCAGGGACTGACGCTGCGGGAACGCGGTGAAGCGCTGATCTCGATCGCGCACCCGGATTTTCAGGCCGGGCTGCGGCGCGACTTCACCCGCATCCGGCATTTTCCCCTCGCCGAAGATTTAGCCAGGCGTCCCGATGCGGATCAAAACGCGGCTTCACCGTCGGCGCGCGGCAGCGGCGCGCGCAAGGGCACCACGATGTAGTAGGCCGCCGTCGCCAGCACCGCACAGAACACCAAGAACCAGTCGCCGTGCTCGGTGTAGAAACTCCGCCGGTCGCGCCAGCGCAGGTCGCGCGTGATGTCGAGGGACCGCGAGCCCCGGAAATAGATCGTGCCGGCTTCATCGGTGAGACTTGCGCGGATGTTGCCAAATTCGTCGATCCAACCGCTCCAGCCCGCATTGCCGCAGCGGATAACAGGCCGGCGTGTCTCCACCGCGCGCAGCACCGAGTGCGCCGCATGCTGGTAGGCCGCCCCGCCCTCGCCAAACCAGCCGTTGTTTGTCAGCACGGCCAGCACCTCGGCCCCGGACCGCACACTCTCCCGCGCGAGCTCCGGAAAAATATCCTCGTAGCAAATCAGCACGCCGATCCGCACCGGCGCGCGGTCCACGGACACGGTGAGCGGGCTGGCGTTGTCGCCATGCTGGAAGTCACCGCCGATTGGCACGAACTTTGACAGCCAGCCAAACACTGGACGCAGCGGGATGTATTCGCCAAACGGCACAAGCTTGCGCTTCGCGTAGCCGGGCTCCTGCACGCCCTGGCCCGGCACAACCACAAACGCGGCGTTGAACCACCGCTCGTCCGCCGTGCCGGTGCCGTCCACCGCGATGCTCCCGAGCAGCAACGGACGGCCGGTGCGTTTGACGACGGACTCCAGCCACAACGCCACGTTCGGGTCGCGCTTCAAGGCCCACGGCGTCACGGCCTCGGGCCAGATGATTAAGTCGGACGCGCTTTTGTCCGCCGCCTCGAAAGTTACTTTTTGGATCGTGCCGAGAATCTCCGTCGCGCGCTCCCGGTCCCACTTCTCGCTCTGCGGAATCGCCGGCTGCACCAGCGTGACGCGGACGAGCTTGCGCCGTTGCTGGTTGAGCATCTCCGAGAGAAACGGAAACGATGTGAACACCAGCAGCATGAGCGCCACCATGAACTCCGGGCTGCGCTTCCGCAGGCCGGTGACACCCTCGAAGAAAATCCGATGCGTGTAGGCCGCGGCCCCGAGATTGAAAACCACCAGGACGAACGACACCGCGTTGGCGCCGGCGTAGGAGGCGATCTGCAACACCAGCGGGCGATGCCACTGGCTCGCCGCGAGCGGCAGCCACGGAAATCCGCCGAAGAGCCAGCTCCGCACCCACTCCAGCATGACCCACAGCGCGGCCAAGCCGAGCAGGCCGAGAATGCGAATCATTGCCTGATGGCCGAGCAGGCGCGGAATCGTCCACCACACCGCCAGATACCAGACCCCGATCAGCAGGCCGATGAACGGGCCGAGCAAAAACAACCCGACCCATGTGACGTGG
>JANXWT010000447.1 GCA_025351035.1 Opitutia bacterium
TCCGCCCCGGCCGTGACATCGGCCGCTTGATCGAAGTCGCCGCGCTCGTGCAGGCCCTCAAGAAAATGGGGCACGATCCCGCCAAGGAATTCAACGACCGCCTGATCGCGAGCATGCAGGAACAAACCGCCGCCAAGACCACAGTCCGGCGGCTCGCGGTCACCAAGCCCCCGTTCGAATTTCCGCCCGACGCCAACGAGGTCGCCGCCAATCCCTCGTAAGCGGTGTGGTTTGAAGAAAAACGACTCGTGCTTTCCGGCGCCGCTGCTTTCACTGGCCGGATGAACATGCTCCGCCTGCTTCCCTGTGCCTTGCTGGCCGCCCCCGTGCTTTTTGCGGCGCCACCCGAGGCCGCGATGAAATCCATCACCGCCGCCGAAATCCTGCGGCACGTCCGCGTGCTGTCCGCGGATGAATTCGAGGGCCGCGGTCCGGCCACCACCGGCGAGGAAAAAACCATCGCCTATCTCACGACCCAGTTGCAGGCGATGGGCCTGCCACCCGGCAATCCCGACGGCACCTACGTGCAGGATGTGCCGATCGTCGGCTTCACGCCTTCGCCGGAGGTGAATTTCACCGTCCGCGAAAAGCAGATCGCGATGACTTTTCCCAATGACTACGTCGCTTACACGCACCAAGTGAAGGCCAGTCTCAACCTCGCGAGCACCGCGGTCGTCTTCGTGGGCTACGGCGTGGTCGCTCCGGAGTTTGGGTGGGACGACTACAAGGGCATCGATGTGCGCGGCAAGACGGTGCTCATGCTCATCAACGATCCGCCGGTGCCGGACCCACAGGATCCGGCCAAGCTCGACCCAAATACTTTCGGCGGCAAAGCCATGACCTACTACGGTCGTTGGACCTACAAATACGAAATGGCTGCCAGAAAAGGCGCCGCCGCCTGCCTGATTGTCCACGAGACCGGCCCCGCCGCCTATCCCTACGCCGTCGTCATCAACTCCAACTCGCGCGAGACTTTTGACATCGCCTCACTCGACGGCAACGCGGGTGTCGTGCCCGTGCAGGGCTGGCTGACCCTCGACAAAACGATCGAGATTTTTGCGGCCGCCGGCAAAGATTACTGGGCCGAGAAGAAAATCGCGGCGACCCGCGACTTCAAGCCCGTCGCCCTCGACGCCAAGGCCGGTTTCAAAATCCAGACCGTGCTCCGCAATTCCAAATCGCGCAACGTCGTCGCCCTCGTCCCCGGCTCCGATCCAAAACTGAAGGACGAATACCTTATCTACTCCGCCCACTGGGATCATCTCGGCCGCGACCTCACGAAGGATGGCGACCAGATCTACAATGGCGCCGCCGACAACGCGTCGGGCACCGCCGGCATGCTGGCTCTCGCACGCGCCTACGCCTCGTCGCCGGTGAAGCCGAAGCGTTCGGTCATCTTCTTTTTTCCCGCGCTCGAGGAGAAGGGCCTCCTCGGTTCGAAATTTTACGCCAGCAATCCCCTCTATCCGCTGGAAAAAACCCTCGCCAATCTCAACCAAGACGGCCTCAACCCCTACGGCCCCACGAGTGACAGCCGTCTCGTCGGCAGCGACGACTCCACGATCGTCGGCCTCCTCAAGGAGAAGCTGGCGTTGCAAGGCCGCACGATGAGCTACGACGCCAAGCCCGAAAATGGCAGCTATTACCGCTCCGATCAGTTCGAGTTCGCCAAGGTCGGCGTGCCGGCGCTGCACGGCGTCCACGGCGTCGAGTTCATCGGCAAACCCGAGGGCTGGGGTATCAGGATGAGCGACGAATACATCGCGAACCGCTACCACAAGGTCACCGACGAAATGCAACCCGACTGGACCTTCGAGGGCGGCGTTACCGACATCCAGACGCATTTCATGATCGGCTGGGAAATCGCCAACGGCGACACGTGGCCGCAATGGAAAGCCACAAGCGAGTTCAAGCCCGCGCGCGACGCCATGATGGCCAAGTCCGCCGCCGCAAAGCAGTGACGCAGGAGTTGCTTTCAACCGCGTCCCTATCCACACCACTCGCATGCCCACTGCCCGCGCCGACAACCGCCTCGCCGACCAGCTCCGCACCATCACGATCGAGCCCGACATCGCGCCCTACGCCTCGGGTTCGGTGCTTATCGGCTTCGGCCTCACGCGCGTGATCTGCGCCGCCACCATCGAGCCGAAAGTGCCGGCTTGGATGAAACAGCAGGGCGTCAAGGGCGGCTGGCTGACCGCCGAATACTCGATGCTGCCCTACAGCACGCTCGACCGGAAACCGCGCGACATCGCCAAGGGCAAACTCGATGGCCGCACCGTCGAGATCCAGCGCTTGATCGGCCGTTCCCTACGCGCCGTGCTCAACCTCGAGAAACTCGGCCCCAACACGCTTTGGATCGATTGCGACGTGCTCCAAGCCGACGGCGGCACGCGCACAGCGGCGATCACCGGTGCCTACCTCGCCGCCCGCCTCGCCATCCAAAAACTCCTCGATGCGAAAGCCATTCCGGAGAACCCGCTCACCGATTCAGTCGCCGCCGTCAGTGCCGGTATCTGCGGCGGCGAGGCCTTGCTCGATCTCGCCTACACCGAGGACCGCGACGCCGAGGTCGACGCCAACGTCGTGATGACCGGCCGCGGCAGCTTTGTCGAAGTGCAGAGCAGTGGCGAAGAGTCCACTTTTTCCCACGACCAGTTGCAGAGCTTGCTTGGCCTCGCCCAAAAGGGCCTGAAGGAGCTCGCCGCCATCCAGACCGCCTTTCTCGCCAAGCAACTCCTGAAAACCTGACGCCGGTCGGTGTGCGGGCTGACCGCTCCTCCGGCCGCCGGTCAAGCCGGATGCCAAGACGCTTGGGCTATTTCTTATTGCGGGACCGGTGGGGCGCGAGTTTCCTGCGTCCTCGCTCCAAAATGATCGGAACCCCTTTCTTTCGCTCACGCCAGTTCTGGCTTTTCACCATTGCGTGCAGCGTCCCGCTGTTGTTCGCACTCTACACGGACCATGTGTGGGAGGATTTCTACATCACTTTTCGGTCGAGCAAGAATCTGGCCACCGGGCACGGACTGGTCTTCAACGTCGGCGACCGGTTGCATACCTTTACGTCTCCACTGGGAGTATTGCTGCCCGCGCTGGCCAGTCTGCTCACGTTCAATTCCTCCGATACCGCCGCACTGTGGGTGTTCCGACTGATGGGCACCGGCGCGTTCGGGATGGCCGCAGTTCTGCTGTTTGAAACGGCGCACCGCCTGCGCTTCTCCACTCTCGCCGCCGGCTGCCTAGTCGGCTGGCTGATCACCGACGCCAAGAGCGTCGATTTTTGCATCAACGGCATGGAGACCCCGTTCATGCTGGCCTTTTTCACCTACGCACTCTGGGCGATGTTTTCGAGCTCGGCCAAGCGCTGGCTGCACCTCGGTCTGGCCTGGGGCGGGCTGATGTGGACTCGCCCTGACAGTTTCATCTACATCGCGCTGCTCTCGGGTGGCGTCTGGTTGTTCAATAACCCGGACCACACCGGCTTTCGGCGATCCGAATGGTTCGCCCTGTTTCTGCGGGCCGCCGGAGTCTGCACCGCGATCTATTTGCCTTGGCTGATCTTCGCTTGGACGTATTACGGCACGCCGGTGCCGCACACTATCACGGCGAAAGCCGCCTTGGCGGGTCCGAAGACGATCACGGGGTTCTTTACCTCCCTGCCGGATATCGCCCGGAATTTGTGGGCTGGTCGCGGGCCTGCGCCAGCGGCGTTTTTGCCCTCCTACGCGGCAGTTGGAGACTGGCCGGAAGTGACGGCAGAAATTGCGCGCTGGATGGGTGTCGTCAGTGCGCTCCTGTGGGTCGTGCCTTGGCTCCGCACGGTGACCAAAGCAGTGTCTCTCAGTTTTCTCGGTGCCTGCCTCTATCTGGCTTACTTCCCACCGTTCTATTACCCGTGGTATCTTTGCCTGCCTGCGCTGCTGGGTTTTATCGCCATCGGCGGTCTGCTCGCCCAACTGTTGGATGCGGTTGGCCGTCTCAAGCGGCCCGTTTTCTCCAAGCTGCTACGGGGTGGGCTTGCTGTGCTGGGGCTGGCGTTGATCGGCCTGAATCTTTGGCTGACATTCGCGTCCGCGCAGCAGTTGAAATTTCGCCAAGAAGTGATCGAAACCGGCTCCCGACGCAAAATCGGCGAATGGCTGCGTGTGCACGCCAGCCCACACGATACGGTCTTTCTGGAGCCACTCGGCTATGTCGGCTATTTTTCCGGGTTAAAGACCTACGATCATCCGGGGCTTTCCTCTCGGGAGGTTGTCAACTCCATCCACCGGCTCGGACCAGGAAACTGGGCCGCACTGATAACTGACTTGCACCCCGACTGGCTTGTCCTGCGGCCCAATGAGATCTTCGACATCCGAAAAGCACAGCCCCAGCTGCTAAAGGACACCTACGAGCCGGTGCAGATATTTGGAGTCCGCGATCAACTCCTCAAGTCAACGGTGCGTGGCAAAGCATCGCTTAACTACGACAACTTCTTTGCCGTTTATCGGAAAAGCGCACCCGCCAAGCCGCCGCATAGTCCCTAGAAAAGACGAGCGCAGGCCGGTTTCCGGCACCGGAAACGAGAACCAGACTATCTCGCTCACGCTGACTGCGCAGCGCATCGCCGCTGAAACTGAACGACCGAAGAGGGCGACGAATATCCCGCCTATTACGGAGTGTCGCCTCTCGCACGCCCTTTTCCAACCGCTCATCGCAAAATCAGGCCAGTTGGCTGCACGGGGATTGCAGCGGCCCGGCTTGGTCGGCGTGGTGCACTCATGCCAACGCGCCGCCCCTCCTTGCTCCCCGCTTGCCTTGCCCTTCTCAGCCTGACCGAGCTGCCGCTATCTCTCCGTGCTGAAGCGCCCGCCTAGGTCGCCAAGAGCAACGCCAATACCATGGTGCTCGTCGATGCCACCAACAAGTTCGGCCCCGAAGGCGCCGCCTCGACCGGTTATCCTGGCTTCGACGAACAGGTGACCGACCTGCAGATCGACGTGAACGACCGTTTCCGCGCCGCCGTTGCCGGCGCGCGCGACGAGTTGAAGAAACGTCTCCTCGCCGAGACCGATCCGCTCG
>JANXWT010000459.1 GCA_025351035.1 Opitutia bacterium
TTGCGCAGTTCGCGCGCGGCGACGTCGAGCAGGCGGCTCGTAACCTGATCCTCGAAAAGCTCGAGTGCTCGCGTGACTGTCAGTGACGTATTCGACGAGAGTGGCGAATCGCCGCGCAACTGCGCCACCACCACCGGCGTGGTCGCGAGGTAGCTGGCGAGATTGTCTTGGACGATTTCGACGCGGGTCTTGGTCATGGCGGAGAACGGAGAGGTTGCCCCGGGCAAGGCCAACGAATCAAACCAAATGGCGCGCCGCCCAGCTACGAATAGGCCGGCGGCACCCGAAGGCACCGCCGGCCAGAAAAACTGCCAAAGTCCGTCGCGTTACTCCTTCTTCCAAGTCGGAACGCGGCCCGGAGTCCAGGGCGCGCCGGCGGCTTCGACCTTCGTCTCGAGGTCTTTCAGGTCGGTGTCGACGAGAACCTTGAGTTTTTCGAGGACGGGCGCGAATTCCTGCGCGGCGATTTCGTAGCTGCGCTGGTGCGTGCCAGTCGGCGCGGAAGTGATGCCCCAGAGTGCCTCGGCGACGCCGTCGGCGCGCGCGGCGATCGAGGTCGGTGCGGGCTCCTGATATTTCGTCAGGATCTTGTCGCCGTTCAAGGCGGTCTCGAGGTCCTTGAGGCGGACGTCGAGCTCCTTCGCACGATTCAGCAACGCGGCCGGAGCGGCCGGGGTGTCGAGGATGGCCTTGCTGAGGAAGTCGAGGCGTTTGTGCGTCTCCTTCGCCAGCTCAACCGAGCCGAGGACGGCGCGCTGAAGGCGTGCGACCTTCTTGGAGAACTCAACCACCTTGCCGCGATCGGCGACGGACAGGTTTACCGTGCCGAGGATATCGGCGGTGAACGTCACCGGTTCGCCGACCTTCGTGTTCTGGCCCTCGACGCGTTTTTCGAGCGTGACCGTGTAGGTGCCGGGCATCGCCAACGGGCCGCGCGGCGGCGTGGAGAAGGGATTGTCGTCATCGTCGCCCTTGAGCTGCGTGGGATTGGCCGGCGGATAGCGGAGGTCCCACACCACTTGGTTGAAGCCCGCCTTGACCGGACCGGTGAGACGGCGCACGACGCTGCCGGCGGAGTCGCTGATGGTGACGATCATCGACGGTGCTTCCTCGCGATCCTCCTTGAGGAGCGCGTCCCACGAAGCCACGGGCACATCGCCGCCCTTGGCCGCGATCTTCTTCTCGTCGGCCTGGCGGGTTTTCTTTTTCGTCTTCAACTCGTCCTTCAGGCAATAATTGATGACCGCGCCGAAGGGCGGGTTGGGCGCAGCGTAGTAGGACGAGCCTTGGAAGCCCTTGTCCTTGAAACCGAGCAGCGTGTTCGGAATGAACATCCACGCTTTGCGCGGCGGCAAAAGCGCGGCCTCCCGGGCAAGCAGCTCGTCGGTCGCCCGGCGGATCGGGGTGAGGTCGTCGAGAATGTAGACGCCGCGGCCGTAGCTGCCGACGACGAGGTCGCCCTCGCGTTTCTGGATGGCCAAGTCGCGCACCGCAATGGTGGGCAGGCCGCCTTTGAGCTGCACCCAGCGCGTGCCGCTGTCGGGCGAGAAAAAGACGCCGAACTCTGTGCCGCAGTAAAGCAGACCGGCGCGTTCGGGATCTTCCACGATGGTGAAGACCGTGCCGCGCGCGGGCAGATCGCCGACGATGGAGGTCCAAGTCTTGCCGCGATCGGCGCTCTTGAGAAGGTAGGGCTTGAAGTCACCCTGCTTGTGATTGTCGAACGCGGCGTAGACGGTGCCGGCGTCGTGCGGCGAGGGCTTGAGGTCCGACACGTAGGTGTTCTCCGGGATGCCGTCGAACGATTCGACTTTGCGCCAGTTCTTGCCACCGTCTTCGGAGACGTTGACAAGCCCGTCGTCGGTGCCGACGTAGAGCAGGCCCTCGACCTTCGGCGACTCGGAGAAAGAAACGATGTTGCCGTAAAACGAAGTGGAAGTATTGCGCGCGACGGAATCGACGCCCCAGACGCGGCCCATCATCTTGAGTTTGCTGCGATCGACCTGGCGGGTGAGATCGGGGCTGACGGCCGACCAGTGGTCGCCGCGGTCGTCGCTACGGTAGAGCCGTTGCGAGGCGAAATAAACGCGCGTGTTGGAGTGCGGGCTGATCTTAAGCGGTGAATCCCAGTTCCAGCGATTCTGCGCCTCACCCGGGTTGGCCTGCGGCTGGATGTCGACCCCCTCACCGGTCTTGCGGTCATAGCGAGAGACCACGCCATATTGCGACTCGGTATAGACGATATTCGGATCGGCCGGATCGACCGCGCTGCAGAAACCGTCGCCACTGGTGGTCACGAACCAGTCGGAATTGACGATGCCGTGTGCACTGGTGTTGCGCGAAGGTGCCCCGAGGGCGTTGTTGTCCTGCGCGCCAGCGTAGACGTTGTAGAAGGGTTTGGATTCGTCCGTCGTGACGCGGTAAAATTGCGCGGCCGGCAGGTTGGCCTTGAAGACCCAGGTCGCCGCGTGGTCGAAGCTCTCGTAGACACCGCCGTCGTTGCCGTTGACGAGATGGTCGGTGTTCGCCGGGTCGACCCAGAGAGCGTGGTTGTCGACGTGTTTATTCTTTTCGCCGAGTCTTTTCCACGTCTTGCCGCCGTCTGCGGAGACTTGGTTGAAAGTGTCCATGGAGTAGACGCGATCGACCCTTTTCGGATCGGGAACCAGTTCCTGGTAATACTGCGGACTGGTCGGTAGATAATCCGCCATCTTGGCCCAGCTCTCGCCGCGATCCAGCGAGCGGTAAACGCCACGGTCCTTTACCTCCGTAGCCTCGATGATGGCATAGACGACGTCGGGATCGACCGGAGAAACGGCGAGGCCAATGCGGCCAAGGTCCACTTTCGGAATGCCCGACGTGAGCTTCCGCCAGTTCGCGCCGGCATCGGTGGATTTCCAAATGGCGCTCTCGGGACCGCCGTCAATCAGACCCCAGACATGCCGGCCGCGTTGATACGAAGTCGTGTAGAGGACATTGGAGTCGCGCGGGTCCATCCAAAGATCGGATGCCCCGGTATTCTCGGAAACCACCAGCGACTGCTTCCAAGTCTTGCCACCGTCGGTGGTCTTGTAGACGCCGCGATCGCCGCCGGAATTCCAGAGCGGACCCTGGGCCGCCACGTAGACGGTGTCGGAGTTGCGCGGATCGACGACGATCTTGCCGATATGCTCGGAGGATTTCAGGCCGACGTTGGTCCAACTCGCCCCGCCGTCGAGCGACTTGTAGACGCCGTCGCCGTAGGAGACGCTGCGCTGGGAATTATTTTCGCCAGTGCCGACCCACACGACGTTGGGGTTGTTCGGATCGACCGTGACACAGCCGATGGAATAGGAGCCCTCGCCGTCGAAGACGGGCGTCCACGTCGTGCCGGCATTGACGGTTTTCCACACGCCGCCCGAGGCGACGGCGACATACCACGTGCTCGTGCGGGTGGGCACGACGGCGATGTCGATGATGCGGCCCGAAGTCGAAGCCGGGCCGAGCTCGCGCAGCTTGATCGCCGCGAAGGTGTCGGCCGAGAACGGCGACTTCGGTTTGTCGGCCGATTTTTCCGCGGGCGAACCGGTGGGTTTGTCCGCGGGTTTCTCGGGCTCCTTGGTCTGGGCCGCGAGCACGGGCAATAAAAGCACCGACAAGAACAGTGGGAGGATTTTTTTCATGATGACTGGAGGAACGATTTGACTGGAGCGGGGCAAGCGACCGCCCCGAGTTGCGAGAAGAATGACAAGCGTCCAAACGGATACGCGACGCCGCGCCCGGAGTCGAGTGCAACGAGGCGAACCGTCCGAGCGGCAGGGCACGCTGTGTCGAACACGAGACAGCCACGCCCGCGCGAAGGAGGAAGTGACCGGGCCGCGGCTTGACCGACTGCGTCACACCGAGCCAGTCTCGTCACCCCGCTCACCCCATGCCCCACTACATCGCCTTTCTACGCGGGATTAATCTCGGTAACCGCCGTCTCAAGATGAACGCGCTGCGCGGGCTCTTCGAAGAAATGAAGTTCGCCGACGTCGCGACGTTCATCGCGAGCGGCAACGTGATCTTCGCGAGCAAGGTCGCCGACGAGCGCAAGGTGGTGCAGCAAATCCAAGCGCACCTGAAGAAATCGCTCGGCTACGACGTCGATACGTTTGTGCGCACGCGCGCCGAGGTCGCGACGGTGGCGGCGTTCCGGCCGTTTGCAAAAGCCGACATGGAGAACCCGGCGCACACCGTGCACGCAGGCTTTCTGAGCGAGCCGCTGAGCGCGGCCCAAGCGCGGCAACTCGTCGCTTGCCGGACAGACGTGGATGAATTTTGCGTCGAGGGCCGCGAGTATTACTGGCTGTGCCGGATAAAATCCCACGAATCAAAAGTGTGGGTCTCGCCGCAGTTCAAGGCGGTCAAAGTGCCTTCCTCGTCGATGCGCAACCTGACGACGGTGCGGAAACTCGCGGCGCAGTTCCCGCCGCCGGTGACCGCGTGAGGCAATCTCTCGATTCCGAGTGATTGGCTGTAGGAGCGGCTTTACGCCGCGATCAACGTTCGTATCGGGGCATAAAGCCCCTCCTACAGTTGCTGAAACCGACCGCGCTGATGCTTATTTCTTCGCGAGCAGCTGCGCCAGCACGTCGGGCTGAATCTCGCCTTGGACGGCGTGCAGGTGATGCAGCACCGCCATGCGGTCTTCCGGTCCGGAGGTGGAGATGTCGAGCATCCAGTCTTCGGTCTTCGGTGCAGCGACAATGACCTCGTCGGCCCACGCGATCACCGTGGAAGCTTCGACGAAGCCTTCGGTGAGACCCTTGATGAAATACTCGGCCATGGTGCGGTTGTTCGGAGTGGTATCCATAGTTTGTCTGCGGGCGCAGAACGGCGAACGTCGCGCACGCCCCTCTCTGAGTCGAGCGCCAAAGCCGACTCACTCGCCACGCAACACTTCTATCGGCGAGACGCGCGAGGCGCGGTGCGCCGGCAGGAAAACGGCGAGCAGCACGACGACGGCCAGCACGGCGGCGGTCGCGACGAACACGCCCGCATGGGCCGCACCGACGCCGAAGAGCTGGCCTTGCATCGCGCGACCTGCGGCCCACGCCCCGAACACACCGAAAAGAATCCCCGCGCCCAGCAACCGCGCGCCGAGACCGAGAAACTGCGCGAGCACCTGGCCCGGGAGCGCCCCGAGCGCCATGCGCACGCCGATCTCGCGGCGGCGTTGGCCGACCGCATAGGCCAGCACGCCGTAGGTGCCGATCGCCGCGAGCAGCAGCGCCACGCCGGCAAAAATTCCCGCGAGTAATGCGGGCGAGCGTCGCGAGACCAGACTCTCGTCAATCAGTGCGTGCATCGGCTTCACGCTGTCGACCGGGAGCTCGGGGTCGAGTTTGAGCACGACCTTCTTGATCAGGGACGCGATCGTCGCAGGGTCCGCTGAAGTGCGAACGGCCACGGACAAGTTGGTGCCGGGGAACCCGGAGACGACGAAGCCGAGATACGAAAAATAAATCGCCCCGTGACCCGCGGTCTCAGAAAGCTCATTTTGTTTCGTGCGACCGACTACACCAACGACCGTGAAAGAATCTTTCTCGGAAAATTCTCCTCCAGGCGTAAGCCGCCGGCCGATCGGGTTCTGGTCGGGCCAGTAGCGTCGAGCAATATCCTCGTCGACCACGCACGCTCGCGGCAGGCGGTGATTGTCGTCCGCATCCAACAGTCGTCCCGCGATCAGCGGGATGCCCAACGTTGCCCAATAGTCTCCAACTACCGCCGAGCTGAAATGAATTTGCATGGAGTTTCCTGGATTAATGACCGCGCCTTCGACGGTCGTGGCGAAGTTGTTGGCCGTGTTGGTGAACGGCAGTCCGGAACTGATGGCCGCAGACGTGATCCCGGGCATCGCGCGCAGTTCAGCCAGCAGGCGCTCAATGAAGGCGAGGCGTGTCTCGGCGAGCGGATAACGGTTCGTCGGCAAGGTAATCCGACCCGTAAGCAAATGCTCCGTCTGGAAACCCGGCTGCGATGCGAGCAAGCGCTGCAGGCTGAGGCCGAGCAGCCCCGCGCCCGAGAGCAGCACGAAAGTCAGCGCGACCTGCGCGACAATGAAGCCGTGGCGCAGCCGCTGCGTCGTGCGGTTGACGGTGCCGCCGCGCGTCTCGGCCTGCAGCCCGGGAGCGAGTTGCACGCGCAAATTGAACCACAAGACGGGCAGCGCGAGCGCAAGCCCGGTGAACAGCGCAATGCCGAGTGCCGCGGCGGCGATGCGGCCGTCAATCTCCACGCTGGCGCCCAAGGGCAATCGGTCGGTGCCCAGCGCACGGAGCAACCGGAGCCCGCCGTATCCGCCGAGCAAGCCCAGCACGCCGCCGCCGAGCCCAAGCAGGATGGTCTCGCGCAGAATGTCGCCAGCGATGTGCCGGCGCCCGGCGCCGAGAGCCTGCCGGACGGCCAGCTCTTTCGCGCGCCCGCTGGCGCGGATGAGCAGGAGGTTCACGAGATTCAGTCCACCAATACACAGCAGCACGAGCACACCGCCCTGCAGGAGCAGGAGCACGGGACGAATCTCCCGCACATGGTCCTCGTGCACCGGCCGCAAAATCGCCGCATAACGCGAACTCACGAGCAAGTTGACGTTCGGATCGTTGCGGATCTGGACGGCATCGAGGGCGGCGATCTGCGTGCTGGCGGCCGCGAGTGTTGCTCCCGGAGCAAGTCGCGCCACGAGCCAAGAGCCATTCATGTGCCGGTGCTCCAAATCACGGTCCACGCCGGTGACAGAGAGCGGCGAGAAAAATTGCGCGCGGCTCGACAAGTAATGAAAACCGCGCGGCAACACGCCGACGACAGTCACGGACGCCCCGTCGACCTGAAATTTCCGGCCAAGCACGCTCGCGTCAGCGTTGAACGCGCTGCGCCAGAATTCGTCGGTGATCACCGCCACCCGGTTGGTCTCCGGCGACATTTCTTCGTCGGCGAATTCGCGACCGAGCGCGAGCGGAGCTCCGAGCGTCGCGAAAAACCGCGGCGATATCCGGTCCCGCGGCACGCGCACCGGCGCGCCGGTTTCGCCGACGACGGCGCTGCCGTTCTGCATGACCGCCATCGAGGAGAAGGCGGTGATCGCCTCGCGCCAATCGTAGTAGTTGGGAATCGAAATCCCTGAGCGTTCGATGCCGGCCGCCGGGTAAGTTTTGATGGCCGTCACCAACCGGTCCGCCTGCGGAAACGGCAGCGAGCGCACGAGGATGGCATCGACGACGGCGAAGATCGTGACGTTGGCACCGATACAGAGCGCAAGAGTCAGCAGGACGGTTGCGGTGAACCCGCGTTCGTGAGCAAGGCGGCGCAAGGCCTGCCGGAAATCGGCGAGGGAAAAGAAAGAGCTCATGCGCGCAGGTTCGCGTCGGAGCGCCCGATCCACGACGCAATTGAGGCAACACGACAGAAACGTCACCAGAGCAGCCACGAAACCGAGCCAGACTGCAGCGCGCAAAACTACTTCGCGGCCTTGTTGCGCGGGTGATGCTTCGCGTGCTGGTCGATGAGCCGGGAGTTCTCGACAGCGGTGTAGATCTGCGTCGTGCCGATGCTGGAATGGCCGAGCATCTCCTGGATCGCGCGCAAGTCGGCGCCGCCGCCGAGCAGGTGCGTGGCGAAGGAGTGGCGCAGCAAATGCGGTTTCACGGCAGCGCTGAGCCCGGCTTGCGCGGCGTATTTTTTCACGATGGCCCAAACGGTTTTCCGCGAGATGGCGCGGCCGCGCTCACTGATGAAGAGCTCGCTGCCGGTGCGGGGCTTCACGAGTCGCGGGCGGCCGGAACCGAGGTAGGCGGTGATCGCGTCGCGGGCCTTGCCGCCGAGCGGCACGACACGCTCTTTCGCGCCTTTACCGTAGACGCGCACGAAGCCGTGCTCGAGGTCAACCTGTTGCAATGAGAGCTTGGCGAGTTCGGTGACGCGCAGGCCGCTTGAGTAGAAAAATTCCAGCATGGCGCGGTCGCGGATCGAGTAGGCGTCGCCGCCGGAAGGAGCGGCAAGGAGCTTGCCCATGTCACCGGTGGAAAGCGTGTGCGGGAGCTTGCGGCGGAATTTCGGACCAGTGAGGAGCTCGGTCGGATCGTCGTCGCGCACGCGTTCGCGCACGAGATGACGGCAGAGCATGCGCACGGCGCTGAGTTTGCGCGCTTGGCTCGATTCGGAAAACCCCCCGTCGCTCAGCCAATGCAGCCACTTCGTGAGCTGGGTGGCGGTGACTTTGTCCCAGCCGGAGACGCGGCTCCTGTGCAGAAAATGCGCGGCCTGGGTCAGATCGTTCTCGTAGGATTGTGCGGTATTCTTCGAGAGACCCTTCTCCAGTTCGACGTAGCTGAGGTAACGGTCGATCTCGTTGGCAAATCCAACGGGCGCGGACGGCATCGGCGCCTCCTTTCGTTTGGGCCGATGGGCACTTCGTGGTGTCACGGGAAACGCCGACACTCAGTATCGGCGGGGGCGGCGCGGGGGGGGCGGCAGTGCGTTCTGCTCACGGATGCGGTAAGTGATGCGCGCCTTGTCGAGATCGTAGGGACTCATTTCCATCTTCACCATGTCGCCGGCGGCGATCTTGATGAAATGCTTGCGGAGTTTGCCGGAGATGTGGGCCAGCACCATGTGGCCGTTGGTCAGTTGCACGCGGAACATTGTTCCGGGGAGGACGGTGATGATGCGGCCCTCCACTTCGATCGCTTTGGCCTCAGACATAGATGGTGGCGGGGAGCTGGCGGAGTTGATTCATGCGTGATTAAAAGGCGTTGTAACACCGGAGCGCACTGCCTAAGTCAAGGTTTAACCCGCCAGCGCCCCTCAGGGCGACAGCGCATTCGGCCGCTCGGCGCCCCTCGCGCGCCGGCCGGCCCGCTTCCATGAACACCGCAATTCGTCCCCCACTCCTCTGCCCGTTTGAAAAAATCTTCTCGTCGCAACTGCAACGCGACGACGAGTTTTATATGGCGCTGGCCTACAATCAGGCCATCGATGCGTGGAAGCAGGACGAGGTGCCGATCGGCGCGGTCATCGTGCTCGGCGGCGAAGTCATCGCCGCGGCACATAACCAGCGTGACAGCACCCGCGATCCGACGGCCCACGCGGAAATGCTCGCGTTCACGCAAGCAGCCAAGGCCATCGGCGACTGGCGGTTGAATGAGGCGACGCTTTACGTCACCAAGGAACCGTGCCCGATGTGCTCCGGCGCCACGCTGATGGCGCGGTTGAAACGCGTGGTCTACGCCGTGCCTGATCCGAAGATGGGCTGCCTGGGCGGCGCGACTGATCTGAATCTCCTCGCGAAATCCAACCACCGCCTCGAAATCACGCGCGGCGTGCTGGAACGGCCGAGCTTGGAATTGTTGCAGTCGTATTTCCGTTTGAAGCGGACGGAAGCGTGAAGCCGAGCCACGCAGAGTTGACGCCGTGCAATGAGCGTGCACATTCCCGGTAAGCGATTAACTCAACCCCACGCACGCATATGGCATACGAACTTCCCAAGCTGGCCTACGCCACCAATTCCCTGGAGCCGCACATCGACGCACGCACGATGGAGATTCACCACACCAAGCATCACCAAGTTTACATCACCAACGCGAACAACGCGCTGAAGGATTTGCCCGAGCTCGCCGCGCTGCCGATCAACGCCCTCATCGCCGATCTCTCCAAGGTGCCCGAAGCGATCCGTGGTGTCATCCGCAACAACGCCGGCGGGCACAGCAACCACTCGTTTTTCTGGACTGTGATGGGCCCGGGCAAGGGCGGTGCACCGAAGGGCATCCTCGCCGCCGCCATCGACGCGCAACTCGGGGGGTTCGCCAAATTCAAGGAAGACTTTGCCAAGGCTGGCGCGACCCGCTTCGGCTCCGGTTGGGCGTGGCTCGTTGTCAGCGCGGACAAAAAACTAACCATCGGCTCGACCGCCAATCAGGACAGCCCGCTCATGGGAAAAACCGTCGCCGGCATCGAGGGCAAACCGGTCCTCGCACTCGATGTGTGGGAGCACGCATACTATCTCAACTACCAGAACCGCCGGCCGGACTACATCGCCGCGTTCTGGAACGTTGCCGACTGGGACGCCGCCGAAGCGAATTACGCCGCCGCGATGGTGTAAGCAACCCGGCAGCGAACCGCCGGCCCATTGGACGCTGACCCGGGCTAAGGCGCGGTCGTCTGGTCTTACCGGAGCATTTCAAGCCGCGCTGTGAAGCGCGCTTTTCTATTTCTCCTTCATCACAAAACTGCCATCCCAGTTCGGACCGGGTGGGTCCGCCTTCATTTCCCGACAGCGTTCGATAAAGATGGTCGACGGGTTGCTGTCGACTGCCAGTGCCTCGCTTTGCTGGTTGGGCTCCAGTTCGGCGCTCTTGGCGAAAAGCTGCAGCGCTCCGTCCCAGTCCTGGGCCAAATAACGCTCGGTGCCTTGGGCGAAAATTGCGATGCAATCGCGGGTTTGTTGGCTGACGCTCTCCTTGAGACCCAGAATCTCAAAAACGGGCACGGGCTGCGAGCGGCCCTTGACGACAATCCGGTCGAGATAGCGGAAGACCACGTGGTCGCCACCGTGCTGCTC
>JANXWT010000482.1 GCA_025351035.1 Opitutia bacterium
ACACGGTGGCGCGGCCCGTCATGCAGTCGCGAGGCGCCGAGAAGTAGGCGTCGGTGCGTGCGAGCCCCGTCTCCGGGTCGTAGACCTTGCGCGCGTAGCGTAGGATCTCGATCCCGAGCATCTCACGGTGCTCCAGCGCCAACGGCAGCGCGTCCGCCTCGGCCAGGCCGTAGAGCAGCATCGGCAGCGAATCGCTGGCGTAGGCATAGACGTCGCGCGGCCGGTTGCCGAAGATCGTCGTTGTCACGCGCTGCTCGCGGCTGAAGCGTTCGAGTCCCCAGGCCCACGATTGCAGGATGCGGTCGCGGAAGCCGAGGCGCAGCAGTGCCGGCGTGCACATCGCGAGGTCGCGGGTCCAGAACTGGGCGAAGTGCCCGGCGGAACCGGCGAAGTACGAGCCGTTCCAGCAGTCCTCGACCACGGCGCGGCAGATGGCCGTGGCGTCGCCGGGATGGCGTTTCCAGCCGAAGAGCCTTCGTTTGAGCGAGCGCCACCAGACGTTCGCGCCGGCGCCGATGAGCACGCGGTCGAGCGGGAAAGGGGCGGCCTCGCTGGCCTTGATGGGCTGCAAAGAGCGTTCGGACATTGATCTCTCCTTTGTAGGACGTGTCGGCACTACAGCAGGGAAAGACCTCAATGTCAATGGTCGGCGTTTGATTTCTGGCCTCAATCCTGCTATATTTCGTGCGCTATGGCCGATCCCGTCAACGAGCCGCGCGTTATCACCGTTAGTACCGCCACCATTGTGAAAGTGGTGGTTATTGGGCTGGTGCTCTGGTTCATCTACGCCATCCGCGACATCGTGGCGCTGTTCTTCGTGGCGCTGATGTTCGCTTCCATCATCAACCCGCTCGGATCGTGGTTCGAGACGCGCAAGATGAACCGCGGCGTCGGCGTCGCCCTGCTCTACATCCTGCTCATCGGCCTGGGCGCGTTCCTGGCCGTCTCGCTCGTGCCGACGGTCATTCGCGAAACTATCGAGCTCACTACCAATGCTGACAGCATCTGGGCCCGCGTCATCGACTGGATGGGGCCGTTCGGTGACTACGTCGAGAGCCACGGCATCGCCGAAACCATCAAGGGCTTCCTGGGCGCGGCCGTGACCGGCTCGGGACCGGCGGCCGGTACGCTCGTCGCCACCTTCCGCGGCCTCTTCGGCGCGGTCTTCTCGGCCGTCATCGTCTTCGTGGTCACGTTTTATCTCGTGGTCTCTGAAGACGCGACCAAGCGCCTGTTCCGCAACGTCGCGCCGGAAGCGTACCAGCCGTATCTCGTGGACCTCTTCACCCGCATCGAGCGCGCGCTCGGCTCGTGGGCCCGCGCCCAGCTCATCCTGTCGTGCGTGGTTGGCATCGCGGTCTACGCCATGCTCACGATTCTCGGAGTGAAGTACGCGCTCGTGCTGGCGCTCCTCGCAGGCATCGCCGAATCCGTCCCGTACGTTGGGCCGATCAGCGCCGCCGCTCCCGCCATCCTGATTGCGCTGACGCAGTCGCCGCTCCGCGGCCTGCTGACGGCGATCGGCTTCTACCTCATCCAGTCAGTCGAGAACCACGTGGTGGTGCCGAAAGTCATGCAGAAAGTCACAGGCCTCCATCCCGTCGTCAGCATCTTCTCGCTGCTCATCGGTGTGAAGGTGGCCGGTCCGATCGGTGCGCTCCTGGCCATTCCAGTCGCCACGACAATCTCCGTCATCATCGGCGACGGCTTCCGACTCATCAAGTCGACGCGCTGACCTATGAAGAAATTCACGTTCACGACCTTCCTGCCGCTCATCGGGGCCGCCGGCTACATCATCTTCAGCGAACTCTCGCTCGGGCGCTCCGCCGAATTCCTCTACTGGAGCCTCGCGACGATGGCCTGGGTGCTGGCCGTCTTCGCGGTGCTCGCGGGCGGAAAGCTCAAGGGGAGGCTACTCGCCGTCGCCGTGCCGGCCGTGCTGATGATCTCCGTCTCGACGGTCGCTTCACTGCTGTTCCTCGACCTGGTCTCGCCGCGCCGCGGCTTCATCGTGTTCTTCGCCATCGTGCTGTTCCTATTCCTCGAGCACGTGCGTCACGAGATTGACGCGCCGAGCGACGAGGA
>JANXWT010000502.1 GCA_025351035.1 Opitutia bacterium
ACAAGACGAAGTGGGTCGTGCTCCGCTGGCCGTCGTCGGCGATGGCGCAGCAGGCGGGCATGAGCACCGAGGGCTTCGAGGATTTTTATTTCCGCGTCTGCACCTTCGACTACTCGCGCTACGCGCCGGGCATGAAGGCGCTGACCGACCTGATGAACAAGACCGACCGCGTCCACATCAAGGGTCCGGGCACCGATCTGAAATTCTCCATCAAGGGCATCGGCGCGGTGCCGTGCGGCGGCGCGCGCAACATCCCCGACGGCGAGGTGTTCTCGTGCCCGGTGAAAGACAGCGTCGAGGGCGTCGTGCAATACAACGCGCCGACCGTCTACCTCGGCTCCTCGTTCGACAGCATCAAGCTGACGTTCAAGCAGGGCAAAATCACCGATGCCACCAGCAGCAACACGAAGCGCCTGAATGAAATTCTGAACACCGACGACGGCGCGCGCTACATCGGCGAGTTCGCCCTCGGCTTCAATCCGCACATCCTCGAACCGATGCGCGACATCCTCTTCGACGAGAAGATTGCGGGCTCGTTTCACTTCACGCCGGGCCAGGCCTACGAGCAGGGCGGCAACGGCAACAAATCGGCTGTCCACTGGGATATGGTCTGCATCCAACGCCCCGAATACGGCGGCGGCGAAATCTGGTTCGACGGGAAACTCATCCGCAAGGACGGCCTGTTCGTGCTGCCCGCGCTCAAGAAGTTGAATCCCGATCAGCTGCTCAAGCAGGGCTAAAAACACTAATTCACACTAATGAACACTAACACGGAGACATTCTTCGTCGGGACATTAGTGAGGATTAGTGGCCATTAGCGGTTAGTCATGATTCCGGATCTTTCACTGTCAGCATTCGTTCAGTCGCTGCCGAAGACGGAGACGCATCTCCACGTCGAGGGCGCGCTGCCTTACGAGCTGCTGCACGAGTGGGACCCGCAGCGTTGGCCCGAGATGCCGGCGTTCCGCGAGCGCGGTTACCGCTACGCGAATTTCCCGGACTTCGAAAAACAGCTCCTCGACAACGCGCTGCCGTGGTTCACGAGCGCCGAGCGCTACTACGAGGCGGCGAAACTGATGTTCGCCCGCCACGTCGCGCAGAACGTCAAATACGTCGAGACGAGTTTTCACCTGCCGGTGACGGGCTTCATCAACGTGCCCGGCCCCGAGATCATCGCCGCCATCCGCGCGGCGGCGCCGGTGAACATCACGGTGCGCGTCTTCGCCGGGATGCTGCGCAGCGACATCAACGGCCCGCTGCGCGCGACCATCGACCAGCTAGAGAAGTGGGACAATCTCGTCGGCGTCGACCTGCACGGCGACGAGGCGATGCCCACCGAGCCCGGCACCGCCGAAGTCTGGGCGCGATTGCGCGCGGCCGGCAAAATCACCAAGTGCCACGCCGGCGAGTTCGACGGCGCCGCGCGCGTGCGCGAGGCCATCGAAGTGCTCGGCGTCACCCGGGTGCAGCACGGCGTGCGCGCCATCGAGGATCCCGCCGTTGTGAAGCTCGCCGCCGACCGCGGCGTGACCTTCGACGTCTGCCCGATCAGCAACATCGGGCTCCAAGTTTTTCCGTCGATGGCCGAGCATCCGATCCGCCGGCTCATGCAAGCCGGCGTGCGCTGCACCGTGAGCACCGACGATCCGCTTTGCTTTGCCAACACCGTGAACGAGGAATACCTCGCGCTCGCCCACGGACTCGGGTTCACGCGGCAAGAGCTGGCCTTCGTGGCGCGCAGCGGTTTCGAAGTCGCGCTGCTGCCGGAAGAACAGAAGAAGCCGTCGCTGGACCATCTGAACGCGATCATCCACGGGTAGCTTCGCCTAGGACCCTTCCGGGGCAGGAGCGCAGTCTCGCTGCGCCTTTTGGTGCCGGTTCTCCTTGGGCGCGCAGCAAGGCTGCGCCCTTACACACGCCACGCCCTACCAGCTTGCACGCCGCTGGCCGGCACGTCACGTTCGGCCCGCTTGTCCGCCACAACCTATATCATCCCGCCCGGCACGCGCCGGGACCGCATCGACAAGGTGCTCGCACAGGCTTTCCCCGAGCATAGTCGCGGCGCGATCCAGCGCGCACTGGACGCGGGCTTGGTGCTGCGTGGGGAACGAGTGCTCGAACAGAACGACCATGTCGCCGCCGGTGAGACGATTTCGTTTTCACTTCCGGGCACGACGCCCATGGAGCTGAAGCCGGTGGACATCCCGCTCGATGTGATCTTCGAGGATGCGCACCTGATTGTGCTCAACAAGGCGGCGGGCATGGTCGTGCATCCGGGCAACAACACGGGCGAAGACACGCTCGTCCATGCGTTGCTCGCGCACTGCGCGGGTTCGCTGAGCGGCATCGGCGGCGTCGAGCGTCCGGGTATCGTGCATCGTATCGACAAGGAGACGACGGGGCTGCTCGTCGTGGCGAAGAACGACGCCGCGCACCGCGCGCTCGCGGACCAATTTGCCTCGCGCACGCTGACGAAGGAATACGTGACGCTCGTCACCGGCGTGCCGAAGACGGCGAGTGGCACGATCGACCGCGCGATCAGCCGGCACCCGATTCACCGTCACCGCATGACGGTCGGCGAGGGCGGGCGCCCGTCGCGCACCGACTGGACGGTGGAAAAGAATTTCGCCGGCCACGCCGCGCTGTTGCGCTGCCGCATCCACACGGGACGCACGCACCAGATTCGCGTGCACATGAAATCCATCGGCCACCCCGTGCTCGGCGATGCGACCTACGGTTGGAAACCCGCTGAGGGAATACCGACGGTTCCACGCGTGATGCTGCACGCCGAGCACCTCGTGTTCACGCATCCGGT
>JANXWT010000485.1 GCA_025351035.1 Opitutia bacterium
TGACCACACCCGCGCCCACGAATTCGGCGCCGCGTGACGACGCACGCCCGAACCCGTCCGCGACGCCAGCCCGGGCGCCTCCGTCAAACAGCGCGTCGGCCTCACCGACATCGAGGTCAACTACTCCCGACCCAGCGTGAAAGGTCGCACGGTCTTCGGTAGCCTCGTGCCCTACGGCGAAGTCTGGCGCACCGGTGCCAACACCGCCACCAAGCTCACCCTCAGCACCGACGTGAAGCTCGGCGGCACCGCCATCCCCGCCGGCACCTACGAACTCTTCACCATCCCCGGCAAGACCGAGTGGACCGTCATCGTGCACAAGAACATGTCGCAGTGGGGCGCTTACCGCTATGACGCCAAGAACGACGTGGCCCGTTTCCCCGTCACGCCGATGGCCCTCAACAACGCCGTCGAGTCCCTCACCATCGGCTTCTCCGATCTGCACAACGACTCGGCCACGCTCTACATCTCCTGGGAAAAAACCCGCGTGCCCGTGAAGCTCGAGGTCGACCTCGTCGCCCAACTCGTGCCGCAGATCGAGGCCGCGATGGCTTCCGCCGACCCCAAGAAACCGTATTTCGCCGCCGCGATGTTCTACTTCGAAAACAATCTCGACCTCAAGAAAGCCGCCACGTGGATCGACGCCGCGATCGCCGCGCGCCCCGACGCCTATTTCATCATCTACCGCAAGGGCCTCATCCTCGCCAAGGCCGGTGACAAAGCCGGTGCGCTCGCCGCCGCCAACCAGTCCCTCGAGATGGCGAAGAAGGACACCACGCCCTCGCTCCGCGACGAATACGTGCGCCTGAACGAGGCTCTCATCGCCAGCCTCAACTAAAGTAAACAATTGTTCTGTTTGGCGCCGCTCAGTGCAACCTTCCGGCCGACGCGCAGTCTGACCGGAAGTCCTGTCCGCACCCTCAACCCTGTCAGGTTATCCCCATGAAATTGCTCCGCTTTGCCTTGCTCGCGTTCGCCCTCGTCGGCACCGCCGCCCTCCAAGCCGATCCCGTCGCCGCGCCCGCTCCGGCCCGCGCCCGCACCAGCCCGCACGAAACCATCAGCTCCCGCGTCGACGGCAACGTCGTCATGCTCGTCTACGGCCGCCCCTTCTCCAAGGACCCGAAGTCCGGCGAGCTCCGCAAAATCTGGGGCAACCTCGTTCCCTTCGACAAGGCTTGGCGCACCGGTTCCGACGAAGCCACGCTGCTCATCACGCAGCAAGCGATCGATCTCGGCGGCACGGTCGTCCCCGCCGGCATCTACTCGCTCTACACGCTGCCGGCCGCGGACGGCTCCGCAAAGCTCCTCATCAACAAGCAATATGGCCAATGGGGCGCCAATCCCTACGACGAGAAAACCGAGTTCGCCCACGTCGACCTGAAGAAAGACACCCTCGCGACGCAGGTCGACCAGTTCACGATGGCCATCGAAAAGAATCCGGCCGGCGGTGGCGTCATCAAGCTCGCGTGGGAAACCACGCAGTTCTCCGTGCCCTTCACCGTCAAAAAATAATCGCGCCTCCATGTCTTCCGCGTGTTGGCGGCGATGGTTGGTAGAGGCGCAGTCTTGCTGCGCCCTCGTGCGGCAATCGATCTTGGGGCGCAGCCAGGCTGCGCCCCTGCTGTTGCTGCTCGGCGCCTCGCTGCTGCGCGCCAGCGCCGCGCAGGAACTCCTGCCCGCCAATGCGGTGGCGCAGGAGCTGCGGAGCTTCGGCACGACGGGCACCGTGCTCCACGTCGCGGCCCACCCCGACGACGAGAACACCGAGCTGATCACCTTCCTCTCGCTCGGCCGCGGCTACCGCACCGCGTATCTCTCGCTCACGCGCGGCGACGGCGGCCAGAACGAACTCGGCCGCGACTTCGACGAGAAACTCGGCGTCGCCCGCACGCAGGAACTGCTCGCCGCGCGCCGGCTCGACCACGGCCGCCAGTTTTTCACCCGCGCGATCGACTTCGGTTTTTCCAAGACCCCCGAGGAGACCCTCACGTTCTGGGACCGCGACGCCGTGCTCTCCGACGTCGTGCGCGTCATCCGCCAGTTCCGGCCCGATGTCATCGTCACGCGTTTCCCCGTGCCGCCCGGCAGCGGCGGACACGGCCAGCACACCGCCTCGGGTATCCTCGCACTCGAAGCGTTCAAGCTCGCCGGCGATCCGAAAGCGTTCCCCGAGCAACTCGCGCAAGGCCTGACCGTGTGGCAGCCGAAGCGCATTCTGTGGAATGCATTTCGCTTCAACGCCAACGGCCCGCTGCCGCTGAGCGGCCCGACATTCCAGCAAGACATCGCCGGCACCGACCCGGTGAGCGGCGAAACCTTCAACGCCATCGCCGCTCGCAGCCGCGCCATGCACAAGACGCAGGGCCTCGGCGGATTCACCGCGCGCAGCACCACCGGCCCGCTCATGCAAACGTTCCTGCTCATGGGCGGCGACGCGGCGGAGAAAGATCTGATGGACGGCGTCGACACGACGTGGGCCCGCTACCCGGGCGGCGCCGAGATCGGCCAACTCGCCGCCGACGCGCTCGCGCAATACAAAGCCGACGATCCCGCCGCGTCCGTGCCCGCGCTCCTCGCCCTGCGCGCGAAGCTCGCCGTGTTGTCCACCGACCCGCTCGTCACCGACAAGCGCGCGCAGCTCGACCGCATTCTCCAGTCGTGCCTCGGCCTGCGCGTCGAGACCACCATCGCCCAAGCGGAAGTCGTCCCCGGCGAGACGTTGGCGCTCTCGTTCAAGTTCGACGTCGCCGCGAAAAATCTCCCCGTGCGCTACGTCTCCTCCCGCAGCTCCGCCTTGCAACTCACGGCCGGGGCTCCGGGTGAACTGCACGGCGTGCTCCCGCTCGAAACTCCGCTCACGCAGCCTTATTGGCTGCGCGCCGACGGCGCCGCCGGGCTCGCGCGCGTCGACGATCCGACGCTCATCGGTCGCGCGGAAAACCCGCCGCCGGTTCCCGTCACGCACGTTTTCCAAGTCGGCGACCAACAGCTCGAGATCGCCGATGAGCCCGTGCAACTCGTGGCTGGCGCGCCCGAGGCCCAGGCTCGCCGCCGCCTCGCGGTGATTCCGCCCGTGTCGATGCAGTTCAACTCCGAGATTTTTCTCGTCGCGCCCGGCACGAGCAAGCCCGTCACCGTCGAAGTCACCTCCGCGCGCGCCAAGACGCGCGGCACGCTCCACCTCACCGCGCCCGCCGGCTGGAAAGTCGAGCCCGCCGCGTCGGATTTCCGTTTCGCCAACATCGGGGACAAAGCGAGCGTGACGTTCAACGTCACCGCTTTGCCGGGCGACCGGCCCGGACAAACACCGGCCGGTCAGCAGACCGGAACGGTGCCCTCCGCTTCCGCCGGCCGCCTCACCGCGGTCGCCGCGCTCGACGGCCGCGAATTCTCCAACCAACGCTACGAGGTCCGCTACGACCATCTGCCGATCCAGTTGCTCCAGCCACCGGCGCGCGCCCGCGCAGCGAGCTTCGCGCTGACGACGCGCGGCTTCACCATCGGTTATCTGCCGGGCGCCGGCGACTACGAGGCCGAGTGTCTCGAACAGATGGGTTACGTCGTGCACCGTCTCACCGGCGCCGATCTCACGCCGGAAAAACTCAAGGGCTTCGACGCCGTCGTCATCGGCGTGCGCGCCTTCAACGAGCGCACCGATCTCAAGGACAACTTCCCCGGTCTGCTCGCGTGGGTCGAGGCAGGCGGCACCGTCATCGCGCAATACAACCGCCCCAATCGCCTGAAGACGACGCAGCTCGGTCCCTACCCACTCTCGATCGAAGGCCCGGCGGAGCGCCTGCGCGTCACCGACGAGAAATCGCCCGTGAAACTACTCGCCACCGACCACCCCGCGCTCAACACGCCGAACAAAATCGAGCTCGGCGACTTTGACGGCTGGGTGCAGGAGCGCGGCGCGTATTTCGCGAGTTCGTGGGACAACGACCACTACACGCCGCTCATCGAGATCAATGATCCCGGCGAAGCGCCGCTCAAGAGCAGCGTGCTCGTCGCGAAATACGGCAAAGGCTACTACGTCTACACCGGCCTCGGATTTTTCCGCCAGTTGCCCGCCGGCGTGCCCGGTGCCTACCGCCTCTTCGCCAACCTCGTCGCCCTCGGCAAGTGAAGCCCGCAGCAAACTGTGAAACCCGCTAACTCAGACCATGTAGGCGGGGTGCCCCCACCCCGCGGGAACCAAGCCTCGCCGGCTGATGGCACCCGTCCCACATCCTCGCCGTCCGACGACGAAGCCACCGGCCTGCCGGGCATCCGCAGTTGGCGCACGGTTTACTGGATCGTCGGCGGCATTTTTGTTCTCTGGGTCAGCCTGCTGACTTGGCTCACCGAGTCGTATCCGTGAACACGCTCGATTACCTCGTCCTCATCGGCGTCATGGTCGGCATCGCCGTCTACGGCATGTGGCGCACGCGCGCGAAGGGCGACCTGCACACCTACCTCAAAGGCGAGGGCCAGACCCACTGGCTGACCATCGGCCTCTCCGTCATGGCGACGCAGGCCAGCGCCATCACGTTTCTCTCGACGCCCGGCCAAGGCTACGAGAGCGGCATCGGTTTCGTCCAAAATTATTTCGGCGCGCCGCTCGCGCTTATCCTCATCGCCGCCGTCTTCCTCCCGATCTACCGCCGGCTGAAAGTCTACACCGCCTACGAATACCTCGGGAGACGCTTCGATTCGAAAACCCGCCTGCTCGGCGCGGCCCTCTTCCTCGTGCAGCGCGGGCTCGGCGCGGGCATCACCATCTACGCGCCGGCCATCGTGCTCTCGACCGTCATGGGCTGGCGGCTCGACGCCACCATCCTCTGCAGCGGCCTGCTCGTCGTCGCCTACACGGTCAGCGGCGGCAGCGCCGCGGTGAACCTCACGCAAAAATACCAGATCGGCGTCATCTTTATCGGGATGGCCACCGCCTTCGTCGTGCTGCTGCTGAAGCTCCCCCCCGGACTCGGCTTCAGCGACGCCCTCGCTGTCGCCGGCGGCTACCACAAACTCGAGGCGGTCAGTTTCTCCTTCGACCCCAACCGCCGCTACACAATCTGGACCGGCGTGCTGGGCGGCATGTTTCTCGCGCTCTCCTACTTCGGCACCGACCAGTCGCAGGTGCAGCGTTACCTCACCGGGACCTCGCTGCGCGAAAGCCGCCTCGGCCTGATGTTCAACGCCGTGTTCAAAATCCCGATGCAGCTCTTCATCCTGCTGCTCGGCGCGCTGGTCTTCGTGTTCTACCAGTTCGAGCGCCCGCCGGTCTATTTCAACCAACCCGCCTGGCACTACGCGGCGACGCACGGCTCCGGTGACAAACTCCGCCAGCTCGAAAACGATTTCAACGCCGCCCACGCCGAGAAACAGCTTCACGTCCAAGCTTGGCTCACCGCGCGCCACTCGGGGAATCTCGCCGTCGCCGAAACCGAACGCACCGCCGCCCTCGCCGCCAACGCCCGCACCGAGGCCGCGCGCGTCGCCACCAAAGCCGTGCTCAAGGCCGCTGATCCGCGCTCCGCCGCCACCGATTCCGACTACGTCTTTATCACGTTCATCCTCTCGTATCTGCCGCACGGTCTCATCGGCCTGCTCGTCGCCGTGATCTTCGCCGCCACCTTTGCGTCGAAGGCCGGCGAACTCAACGCCCTCGCTTCGACGACCGTCATCGACCTCTACCGGCACGTGATCAGGAAGGACGCCACCGACAAACACTATGTCGTCGCGTCGAAGTGCTTCACCGCGCTGTGGGGCTTGTTTGCCATCGCGTTCGCGCTCGGGGCGAGCCTGACGGAAAATCTCATCCAGTTCACCAACATCGTTGGGTCGATATTCTACGGCGTCGTGCTCGGACTTTTCCTCATCGCGTTTTTTCTGCCCAGCGTGCTCGGCACCGCGGCCTTTTATTCAGCGCTTGTCATTCAGTCGCTCATTCTCGTCTACCACCTTTACGTGCGC
>JANXWT010000038.1 GCA_025351035.1 Opitutia bacterium
CTGCGCACACGGTCCAACAGGGTGACGAACTGGGAAAAAATTACGACCTTGTGTCCGCTACCCACGATCTCGGCGAGTTTCTCGATCAAAAGCTGGAGCTTGCCGCTGTCGTGCAGCGGGGAATTCAGCCACGGGAGCAGATCGGGATCGCAGCACACCTGACGCAGCCGGGTGAGCAGCGCGAGGAAGCCGAACGATTTTTCCTTCATCGCCACCGTGATGTCCTCGCCCAACCGCGCGAGACCCTCGGTGCAGATGCGCGCATACTCGGCGCGCTGCACCTCGGTGAGCGGGCACAGGAGGTCCATCTCGACTTTCTGCGGGAGCTCAGTGGCGACTTCGTTTTTCGTGCGGCGGAGAATGAACGGGGCGAGCTGCTGCCGCAGGCGGCGCATCGTGCCTTCGCGGTCCTGGATCAGCGCCGTCTCGAACGCCTGCCGCGTGCCGAGCAGGCCGGGCAGCAGGTAGCGGAAGATCGACCACAGGTCGAGCTGGCGATTCTCCAGCGGCGTGCCCGTGAGCACGAGCCGGTGCGCGGTCTTGATGGCGAAGCACGCCTGCGTGACTTTGGCGTCGGGGTTCTTGATGAACTGGCCTTCATCGAGGATGGCGTAGCCGAATTCAGTCTTTTCCAAAAGGTGCCGGTGCTTGCGCAACTGCGTGTAGCTGGCGAGCCAGATCACCGGCGCGGGATTTGTGGTGAAATCGCTGCCGGACTTCAGCGTGTCGATCCGGGCCTCGGGGAAAAAACGCGCGATCTCCTCGCGCCACACCGGCACAACGCTCGCGGGGCAGACCACCACATGGCGCTGGCCCGCCATCGGCCGCGCGCTGAGGAGCGCGATGACTTGGGCGGTCTTGCCGAGGCCCATTTCGTCAGCGAGCAGGCCGTGGCAGCCGGTCTCGCAGAGGTGGTGCATCCACTCAACGCCGCGCCGCTGGTATTGGCGGAGGTAGTCGGGCAAGACGGGCGGCGTGGCCGGCGGCGTGAGCACTTTCTGGCGCCACGCTTCGATCTCGGCACCGAGGGTCACCTTGATGCGGTGGTCGTTGAAGAGCGAAAAAATCAGGTAGGGCGGCACGCCGCCATCGGCGGCCGTGTCCTCGAGATTACGGCGCCACTGGTTGAGGCTCTCCCACTTCTCGGGCGCCATCGTCACGATGCCAAGGTCGGGCAACAGCAACGGGGTGCGGCCGTGCCGGAGGAGTGACGCGGCCTGCTCCTCGGTGAGCAGCATTTCGCCCGCGCGGAAAATCCACCGCAGGTTCAGGCCGGACCCGTTGCGCTGATCGGCGACCGCCTCGACCTCGATCACGCGGTGGCCGAGTTTCAGGTTGGTCACCTTGGAGTCGAGTTCGATGCCAAATTGCTTTTTCCAGTGCGGCAGCACGTCGCGGATAAAGCCCGAGATGTCGCCGAGCGCCTCAAGGCCGTAGGCGTGCGTCGTCTGGTTGTAGCGGAAGTGGGCCTTGCGCGCATAGGTGGCGAGGGCGATGAGTTTTGCACGCTCGGCGGCAGTCGGATGGTGCGTGGTGTTGCCGAGTGCGGGGATGCGGTTGCGGCCCTGCTTCCAATAGGCGAGGAAGATCAAACCATCGGACGTGGTGGTGAAACTGAGCAGAAGATCGCGCGCGGGCTGGCCGGGCTTGGCGCCGTTAGTGTGGCTGACTCCGTTGCCATTGGCCGCCGGCACGATGGGCGGGGTTGAGCCCGGCAGCTTGGACGTCATTTCGTCGGCCACCAACTCCTCGATCTCGTGCAAACCGGCGACAGCGATCGCGTGGGCCAAAGCAAGATCGGTCGACGACGAGCGGACCTTGAGGACTTCGCCCTCCCATTCGATGACGGCGTATTCCTCCCGTTTCTCGACCCGGCGGTGAATAATGGCATCGCGGGCACCCAGTGCGATCTCGCGGATTTCGCCGTCGCGATACATCGCATGGCCGTGCTCGACGTGGTCCGGCACGAAATGGCCTTCCCAGTCGGCTTCCAGCCGGTCGAACCAGAATTCCAGTGATTGCGGAGTATAGATCCGCTTGGGCCCGTGGGTTTGCATCAAACTAAAACCGCCACGTTAAAAACCCACCGGTGCCTCCGGCAACCACTAATTTGCCTATTTGCATCCGGCAGCCGAATGCGTCAATGCGTCCGCACGCGCCGTCAGAGATTCAGCGCGCCGAGCTGGGTGCGGATGACGGCCAGGGTGCGCTCGGTGGCGCCGCGGTTGACGTTGGTCCACGCGCGCGCCGCCGCCACCATCGTCTCCCGCTGCGCGGTGTCCTTCAGCAGTTCCACTGCGGCCCTGATCAAGTCACTGTGCGTCTCGACCCGCCGCGTGGCACCGGCCTCGGCGAGGGAGCGGATGATCTCGCGGAAATTCGTCATGCGCGGGCCGTGCAGCACGGGCTTGCCCAACACCGCGGCCTCAACCGGCGTCTGCCCGCCGTCGTGCGGCGCGAGGCTTTTGCCGGTAAACACCACGTCGGCCAACTGCGTGAAATAACGCAGCTCGCCCGTCGTGTCGCCGACGGCGACATCGAACTGTTTCCCCGCCGTGGCGCCGGCGAAGGCCGATCCCGTTGAGCGAAAATAATAGCTGAACCCCGATCTCTCCAACAGTCCGCGCAATTCCTCGCGGCGTTCGGCGTGCCGGGGCACGAGCAGCAGCGAGACCTTGAGACCGCGTTCGCGAGCCGCCTTCAAGGCCGAGAGCATCGCCGTCTCTTCGCCGGCCCAAGTGGACGAACCAAGGAGAATCAAGCCGTCCTCCGGCAGACCGAGTTCGCGGCGCAAGCCGAGCTTCTCGGTGTCGGTCAGCAGCGGAATGCGGACATCAAGTTTCAGATTGCCAGTCGTCTGCAGGCGTTCGGCCGGGAGACCGAGCGCCTTGAAGCGTTGCTCGTCGCGCTTCGAGGCGCACAGCACGCGCGTCATGCCGCGCATGAGCGGACGGATCGCCCAGCGGAAGCGCGCGGAACGGCGGAAGCTGCGGTCGGAGAGCCGGGCGTTCACGCAGAGCAGCGGCACGCGGCGGGCCCGCGCCTGATGAATGTGCTCGGGCCAGCGCTCGCCTTCCATGATGACGGTGAGGTCGGGACTGACCTTGCGCCATGCACGCGCGCTGAACGCCCAGAAATCGAGCGGGAAGTAACCGATGCCGACGGTGAGCGCGGAGTATTTCTCCTTCGCAAGCGCGTAGCCAGTGCTCGTGGTCGTGGTCAGGAAAACTTCGGCCTGCCCCTCGCGCTTGCACGCCTCGAGCAGCGGAGCGATGGCGAGCATTTCGCCGACACTGACCGCCTGCAGCCAGATGCGGCGCACGCCGACGGGTTTCGGCGGCAGGCGCGGCACCTCGCCAAACCGGTGCCAGAATCCTTCCGCGTAGCCGCCGCGCCGGCGCATCCGCCAAAGGTAGTAGGGCGAAGCGATAAGCAGCAGCGGCAGAAAGAGGAATCTGTATAGCCAGATCACAAATTTGGGAATGGAATCCTACCAGAGATTAAACGCGGAGGGCGCAGCGTTCGCGGAGAGCAGTCAGTTCTGCTCTGCGTCCTCCGCGATCTCCGCGTTTCATGGCTCACTGTCCTAAAACCCAGGCGAAGATGAGCGGGGCGACGATGGTGGCGTCGCTCTCGACGATGAATTTCGGCGTCTTCGCGCCGAGCTTACCCCAGGTGATTTTTTCGTTGGGCACTGCGCCGGAATAGCTGCCGTAGCTCGTCGTCGAGTCGCTGATCTGGGCGAAGTAACCCCAGAGCGGGACGCCGGTGCGTTGGAGATCCTGGTGCAGCATCGGCACGACGCAGATCGGGAAGTCGCCGGCAATGCCGCCGCCGATCTGGAAGAACCCGATCGAGCCCTCGCCGTTGCGCAGCGTCTTCGAGGTCTTCGTATACCACTCGGCCAGCCACATCATGTATTCGATGCCAGTGCGGACGGTGTGCACGTTCTTCACGTCGCCGCCGATGACGTGGCCGGCAAACATGTTGCCCAGCGTAGCGTCTTCCCAGCCGGGGACGATCAGCGGGAGATTTTTCTCGCAAGCGGCGAGCATCCATGAGTGCTGCGGGTCAATCTGGTAACTTTTTTTCAGTTTTCCTCCGCGGAGAATCTTATACATGAACTCGTGCGGGAAATACCGTTCGCCGGCCCGGTCGGCCTTCACCCACTCCTCCAGCACGACGGCCTCGATGCGGCGCATGGCTTCCATCTCGGGAATGCACGTGTCGGTGACGCGATTCATGTGACGGCCGAGCAGTTCCTCCTCCTCCTCAGTGGTGAGGTGGCGGTAATGCGGCACGCGCTCGTAGTAATCGTGCGCGACCAGATTGAAAATGTCCTCCTCGAGGTTTGCGCCAGTGCAGACAATGGCGTGGACCTTGTCCTGCCGGATCATCTGCGCGAGGGAGATACCGAGTTCGGCGGTCGACATGGCGCCCGCGAGCGTCACGAGCATCTTGCCACCGGCCTGAAGGTGCGTCTCGTAACCTATGGCGGCGTCCAGCAGCGCGGCGGCGTTGAAGTGCCGGTATTGGTGGGCGATGAAGCGTGACACCGGTCCTTTTTTCCGGGCAAGGGCGGCGTTGACGGCTTCGGGCTTGGACTTGGCTTTCGATTTCATGGCGGGAGGGGAAATAGAGGGCGGCGCCAAGCCTTTGGCCACGAAAAAATCGGCCCCGTCGCGGATTGGCAACCACTGGTCGACAAATTCCCACGACCCATGCAAGGAAACTTGCGCCGGCTGCTGCGGTCGCAAGTGTTCCTCCACGCATGAAATCGCGCTTCGTTCTGCTCGCCTGCCTGTTGTTTACGCCGCTGTTCGCCACTGCCGGCCCGTTGCCAGTCCCGCCGGAGACGAGCGACCTGCCTGCCGATCCGGGCGTGCATTGGGGCCGGCTCGACAACGGCCTGTCCTACGCGCTCCTCGCCAACCCCGAGCCCAAAGGCCGCGCCAGCCTGCGCCTCGCTGTGCGCACGGGTTCACTCTACGAAAACGAAAACCAGCGCGGTCTCGCGCATTTTCTTGAGCACATGGCGTTCAACGGGAGCACGCATTTTCCCGCCGGCACGCTCGTGGAATATTTCCAGCGCCTTGGCATCAGCTTTGGTGGCGACACCAACGCCTCGACCGATTTCGAGCACACCGTCTACCAGCTCGAGCTGCCCGACACAAAACCCGAGACACTCGCCGAAGCCTTCACCTACTTCGCCGATGTCGCGGGCGGCCTGCTGCTCAACCCGCTGGAGATCGACAAGGAGCGCGGCATCATCGAGAGCGAACGGCGGTCGCGCGACTCGGTGGAATTCCGCACATTCCTTGACGAGCTCGACTTCGTCGTGCCCGAGACGCGCTTCCCGCACCGCATCCCCATCGGGCTGCCGGAAGTCATCGCCTTGGCCCAGCGCGACCGCTTCGTGGAATTCTACGACACCTGGTATCGGCCCGAGCGCATGTTCGTGGTCGTCGTCGGCGACATCAACCCCGCGACCGTCGAGCCATTATTGAAGCAGAAATTCGGACCGCTGGTCGCCCGGGCGCCCGCCCTGCCCGAGCCGAACTATGGCCGGGTAATCCCGTCGGCGGACACTGACATTCGCCTGCACTCCGAAGCAGAAGCACCCACGACCAACGTTTCCATCGCCACGGTTTCGCCCTACGCGCACGAAACTGACACGGCCGCAAACCGCCTCAAATATCTCCCGCGCGGCCTCGCGCTCGGTATGCTCAACCGCCGCCTCTCCATTCTCGAGAAGCAGGAAGGTGCGCCCTTTGTCGGCGGCCAGGTCGGCGCGACGGAGCAGTTCGACACCTTCCGCAACGCCTCCATCGAGTTGAGTTGCCGCCCCGACCAGTGGCGCGACGCTCTCGCCGTCGCCGAGCAGGAGTTGCGGCGGGCACTCGAGTTCGGTTTTCAACCCGCCGAGCTGATCGAAGCTGTCGCCGCCATGCGCAACGGTCTTGAGCAAGCTGTGCAGACCGCGCCGACGCGCCGCTCGGCCGAACTCGCCGACGGACTCACCGACTCGACGCTCGGCCGCAACGTCTTCACGCATCCAGTGACCGAACTGGCGCTTTTCGCTCCTGCGCTCGATCGCGTTACGGCCGACGACTGCCTCGCCGCACTGCGCACGCTGTGGAACGAGGCGCCCGGCCGGAAGATCTTCGTCTCGGGCAATCTCACTCTGCCGGATCCGCAGCGGCAGATCACCGACATTTACGAGGCAAGCCGCTCCGTCAAGCTCCTGGCACCGGCCAAGGTGGAGGATGCCGCATTCGCCTACACCAACTTCGGCCCCTCCGGCACCGTCGCGAAGCAGACTCGGGTCGAGGACCTCGGGGCCACGCTCATCGAGTTTGCGAACGGCGTGCGCCTGAACTTGAAGACGACCGATTTCGAGGCCGGCCGCATCCGCATCTCCGTGCGTGTCGGCGGCGGGCAGCTCACGATGCCGCTCACGCAGCCGGGCCTCTCGCTTATCGCCAACACTACGCTTACCGCCGGCGGGCTCGGCAAACACAGCGCCGACGATCTTCAGCGCATCCTCGCCGGCAAGACTCTCAGCCTGGCGTTCTCCGCGCGACCCGACACCTTCACGTTCACCGGCTCGACCAACCGCGCCGACCTACTGCTCCAGTTCCAGGTGCTCTGTGCGTTCCTCACCGATCCCGGCTACCGCCCCGAGGCGATGCGCCAACTCCGCAAGGCAGCCGACCAGCTTTACACCAGCCTCGCGCACACGCCCGAAGGTCCGCTGCAAACCGAAGTGCCGCGCCTGCTCGCCAGCGGCGACCCGCGCTTCGGCATTCCCGCTAAGGACATCGTCCTCGCGCGCACCTTCGACGAACTGAAAGCGTGGCTCGCGTCCGAATTCGCGCACGGCGCGATCGAGATCGCCATCGTCGGAGACTTCGAACCATCCGCCGCCATCGACGCGGTCGCGAAAACTTACGGCGCGCTGCCGTCGCGCACATCCAAGCCTGCCTACGCCGAGGCACGCCGCGTCGGCATTCCTGCCGAACCCATCACCCGCCAATACGCCGTGCCCACCGAAATCCCGAAGGGCATCGTCGAACTCTATTGGCCGGCGACCGATTCGCGCGATGTCCGCATGGCACGCCGGTTGAATTTGCTCAGTGAGATATTAAGCGACCGGCTGCGCGTGAAAATACGCGAGGAGATGGGCGGCACCTACAGCCCGCAGGCGGGCGCGGACCTCAGCGAAACTTATCCCGGCTATGGTTTCATCGTCGCCGAAGCGACCGTCGCGCCAGAGCAAGCGCGCGCCGTCGCCGACGCCATCCGCGCCGCCGCCACTTCGCTCGCGAAGGATGGCGTGACCGAGGAAGAACTTATCCGCGCCAAGCAGCCCATCCTCACCTCACTCCGCGAATCCGCCCGCACGAACGGCTATTGGATCGGCAGCGTGCTTTCGTCCGCACAGGAGGAACCGCAACGCCTCGACTGGAGCCGCACGCGCTACTCGGACAACGAAAGCGTGACCGCCGTCGAACTCACCGCGCTCGCGAAGCAGTATCTCGACCCCGCTCACGCCAGCGAGTTCATCGTGCTGCCGGAGACAGTGAAAACGGACGCGGCGAAGTCCGAGCCGACGAAGTAAGGCGCGAGATGATCCAATTGTAGGAGCAGCTTTATGCCACGATTCAGCAAAATCATCGGGGCATAAAGCCCCAATAGTTTCAGATTTGAAGTGCGACAGAAGTGAAGCGGTCGCGGCGTTTGAAGTAGGCGCGATTCCCTGAGCGATAGGCCTTGGGTTG
>JANXWT010000075.1 GCA_025351035.1 Opitutia bacterium
CGATCAGGTAAACTCTGGCGTTCCAATCTAAAGTCTATAACCTAAGGGACGTTGGTATTAAGAGTTTTTAAGGGTGTCCCAAACCATCTGCAACTCCTCACTGGGCCACACCGCCCCAGTGATCTCGCAATCCGTGTGATCAGTGCAATCCGTGGTTAACTCAGATTCTGCTTTCCCGGGGGCCAGTCTCAGAATTTTTCACCACGGATGACACGGATGCTCACGGATTCAGGTTCCGCGATCGCCGCCTCCGTCTCACACCACCTCCGGCGAGATCATCCAGTGCACCGTCCAGCCACCCGTTTCGCGGTCGAGGCGCAGCACGGCGCATTTCTTGAAAACAAACCGCGGCGGATCGTCCCGGCCCGTCACCAGCAGCGTCGCGAGCGTGCTCAGCAGCGGCTCGTGGCCCACGATCATCACCGGATGACGCAGCTCGCTGAGCCGCTTCGCGATGATCGTCGGATCGTCGTTCGACCGCAAACCGGCCACGACGCGCCGCGTCGCCGGCAACCGCAGCACCTCGGCCAGCCGCTCCGCGGTGTCCAGGGCCCGCACCAGCGGGCTGTGCCAGACCTCTTTCGCCTCGATGGCGTCCGCGTCGCGCAGCAGCCGCCCCAGCTTGCGGATCTGCATGAGACCCTTCCCGCTCAAGGGCCGCACCTCGTCGTTGTCGCCATCCACCGCATGTGCATGCCTGACCAGATAGAGATGCATGACCCGCAGCCTAGACACGATTCCCCACTCCGACAAGCCCGCGGAATTTTTCCCACGGATCACCCGCGTTTGCCCGCCTGTGCCGGGTGCTCATAGCTTCGGAGTTCGCGTGGATTCGCGGCTCCTCCTCCGGTCTCTCAACCCTCAACTTTCAACTCCGTCCTCTCTGCTCGATACACGTCGGTGCTCAAATACTTGAGGCCCGTGTCGGCCATCAGCGTGACCACCTTCGCGTCCGGCCCCAGTCTCTCCGCCACTCGCAAAGCGGCGACGACGTTCGCTCCGGACGACGTTCCCGCAAAGACTGCTTCTTCCCGCGCGAGCCGTCGCGCCATGGCTTTCGCGTCCGCAGTGCTGACGGCTAGGATTTCATCGACGAGACTCGGTTCCCACAACGGCGGCGTGTAGCCAATGCCGACTCCTTCGATCTTGTGCGGGCCGGGCTGATCTCCGCGCAAGACCGAAGATTCCGCGGGCTCGACCGCGACGATCTTGAGGCTCGGCTTGTAGCGCTTCAGCACCGTGGCGACGCCCCGCGACGAAGCCGCCGTGCCCACGCAGTGAACGAACGCGTCGATCTGTCCCTTCGTCTGCGCCCAAATCTCCTCCCCGAGCGCATGGTAGCCATCGATAGTGTCGTAGTTGTTGAGCTGATCGACCCAGTAGGTGTTCGGCTCGCGGCTAATCGCCCGGGCGGTCTCGACCATGTCCAAAATCAATTTCTTTGTCGTGAGTCCTCCCTCGCTCGGCACCAGCGTCAGCTCCGCGCCGAGCGCCTCCATGTGGTCCCGCTTCTCCCGGCTGAACGCTTCCGAGGTGACGATCTTGAGCCGGTAGCCTTTCGCGGCGCAGACCAACGCCAGCGACGTGCCCGTGCTGCCACCGGTATACTCGACGACGGTGCCGCCCGGTTTCAGCCGTCCGTCTTTTTCCGCCCGCGAAATCACGGCGAGCGCCATGCGGTCCTTGATGCTGCCGGTGGGGTTCTCCCACTCAAGCTTTACGAAAATCTCCGCCCCATTCGGCGGGATGACTTTGCGAAGCCGAACCAACGAAGTGTTACCAATCGCAGCGAGCACATCCATGGAGGACACATGACTGTTCCGTCTGAGCCCATCGCGCCAGAACAAAGCACGAACTGCGGCCCCGCGCGTGAGTCCCAAAAAACGGCTGCTTTGATGAACAATTGAGTGATTGAACCGAAAGGGGAAAACCCCATCGTCGGCAGGCGTGGGCTCGAAAATTCATCGCCATGGGACGCGCCACCACTAATCTGCGTGATTGCGCCGGCAATCAAACGTCCCCGCTAGCTCTCTCATCCGCTCCATGAGCAAACACTCTCCGCATAAGGGCCGCATTCTCATCGGCGATGACCAGCCCGATTTGGCCTTATTCATGGCGCGCACTCTGGTGGAGGTCGGTTACGAGGTTGAAACCGCCGCCGACGGCGAGGAGTGCCTCCGCAAGGCGCGGGCAACCGTGCCCGATCTCCTGATGCTAGATATCATGATGCCCAAGATCCACGGCTTTGAAGTATTGCGGGCTCTGCGCGCCGACCCGCGAACCTGTAACATCGGCGTGATCATTTGCAGCGGCAAGGACTTCAAGACGGAGCGCGACGAGAGCGGCCAATTGGGCGTTTTGGACTTTCTAACCAAGCCGATCCCGCCTTTGTTGCTCGTCGAGCGGGTGGCGAGTTTCTTCGGCCAGCGCGACAGCCTGACCATGCCCATGGTCCCGGTGGTGCGCCTCGCCAGTGCTGAAATCTATCGCCGCCAACTCGATGTCCGGCGCCCGCACTTCTACCTGTGGGGCACGCGGGGGTCGACGCCGATCTTCGGCGGGCGTTTTCAGCGCTATGGCGGCAACACGTCGTGCATGGCGGTCACGGTCGGCGACGAAATTTTCATCTTCGATGCCGGCAGCGGCATCCGCGACCTCGGTCTGGTGCTGGCGGCGGCCCCGGCGCGCACAGTGCACCTGTTCATCACGCACCACCATTGGGACCACATCCAGGGATTTCCCTTCTTTGCGCCCGCATATATCCCCGGCTTTGATATCACGGTGTATGGGGCGAAGGGATTCGGCAAAGATCTGGAATCGATTTTCCGCGGCCAGCTCGACCGGGATTATTTCCCGGCGCAACTGGAGGACATGAAGTCGAATCTCCACTTCCGCCATCTCGCCGACGGAGCGCTGGAGATCGGCGCGGCGCGGATCACCTGGGAATTCGCCCAGCACCCGGGCGCCACGGTCGCCTACAAGATCGAAGTCGGCCGGCGCAAGATTGCGTGGGTGCCCGACAACGAATTTCTCCAAGGCTACGTCGGCCCGCCCACGCTCGCGCGCGAACACCCGCTGGCGCTGACCTACCAGCGGATGATCTCCTTCCTGTCCGACGTCGACCTGCTGATTCACGAGGCCCAATACATGCCCGAAGAATACGGCACCAAAATCGGCTGGGGGCATTCCTCCGTCTCCAACGCCTGCCTGCTCATGAAACTGGCCGGCGTGCGCCGCTGGATCATCACGCACCATGACCCGATGCACGACGACGCCTTCTTGGAAATGAAGCTGAACCTCACGCGGCAAATCCTTGAGGAAATCGGACACCCGATGCTAGTGTCGCACGGCTACGACGGCATGACCGAGTTCGTTTGAACCTCGGCCCCGCCACTATCCCCAACTCTACCATGAAAAGACTCCTCCGCTCCCTCCTCGCCACGACCGCGCTCCTGACCGCGGCCTCAACCTTTGCCGCTGACACGGCCCCAAAGTCCATCGTCCATGTGGTCACCGTCGCTTGGAAAGCCGGCACGACGCCCGAGCAGATCCAAGCCGCTCTCGCCGGCGCCCAAGCCCTGCCCGCCGCCTACAAGGGCATCACGCACGTCTGGACCAAGACGCTCAAGGCGCAAGGCGACCGCACCCACGTCATCGTGATGGAGTTCACCGATGCCGAGGCGTTCAAGAACTACACCGACAGCGCCGCGCAGAAGGAATGGTATAAGGTCTACCTGCCCATCCGCGACCACAGCACGACGTTTGACGCTACGAACTGAACTTCGCGCCCGCCGCACCTCTCAAGGCCGCCTGCCCGGCGGCCTTTTTTGCGCCTGTCCACTGGCCAAAAGATTTTGCTTGCACATTCTGGAATGAACGTTCTTTTATGCGCCATGCCTCGCGCCAAAGAGTTTGATGAAGCCGAAGTCCTCGACCAAGCCCTCGAGCTCTTCCGCGCGCGCGGATTCAAGCACACGTCTTTCGCCGATCTCGTCGACGAACTCGGCGTCAGCCGCCAGAGCCTCTACGACACCTACGGCGACAAGCAGGCCCTCTACCACGCCGCGCTCAAGCGCTACCTCACCGGCGGCATCGACAACATCCGCCACAAACTCGACGCCGCCGCGCCCGTGCGCCAGATGCTCGCTGCTCTTTTCTCCGGCATGATCGACGGCCAGTGCGCGAATGGTTCGCCCGGCTGCCTGATGGTCAACTCGATGGTCGAGCTCTCGCCGCACGACGCCGACATTCGCGCGCTCGCGCAGGAACACGCCCGCGCCATTGAGGGCCTCTTCGCCTCGCGCCTCAGCGCCGCCCAGCGCAAGGGCGACCTCGCCAAGTCCAAGGATCCCGTCGCTCTCGCCCGGTTCCTCTACCACACGATGCTCGGCCTCGCCGTCGCCTCGCGCGCGCTCGGCGACAAGACCGGCCTCCGCGAAACCGCCCGTTTGGCTTTGCAGGTTCTCGGGTGATTTTTTTTTGCGCTCTTTCTAGAACGCTCATTCCACTTCAACTACGCACTCCTCATGAAAAACCAAACCATCCTCATCACGGGCGGCACGACCGGCATCGGTCTCGCCACCGCTCAACTCCTGCAAGCCGACGGCGCGCGGGTCCTCGTCACGGGCCGCAATCCCGAGACTCTCGCCGCCGCTCGCGCCACGCTCGGCGCGAAGGCCGTCGTGATCGCGTCCGACTCCGGCTCGCTTGCCGACGCGCAGAATCTCGGCACCGAAATCAAAAAGCATACCGCCCAACTCGACGGCGTGTTCCTCAACGCGGGCATCGGCCAGTTCGGCCCGATCGAGGCGATGACGCCGAAACATTTCGACGACATGTTCGGTGTGAACGTGCGCGGGCTCTACTTCCAGCTGCAGTCGTTGCTGCCGCTGCTCGCCCACCCGAGCGCGGTGCTGCTCAACGCCTCCGTCGTGGCCGAACTCGGCTTCCCCGCCACGAGCCTCTACTCGGCCACGAAGGCCGCCGTCGTTTCCTTCGGCAAATCCCTCGCGGTCGAACTTGCGCCGCGCGGCATCCGCCTCAACACGCTGAGTCCCGGCCCAATCGCGACGCCCATCTACGGCAAGCTCGGCTTCCCGGCCAGGCGCAGAAAGGCTTCGAGGATTCGATGGCCGCGCAATCGCTCTTCAAGCGCTTTGGCACGCCGGACGAAGTCGCCAAGCTCGCGCGCTTCCTCCTCTCCGCCGACTCCAGCTTCATCGTCGGCGAAAACGTCACCGTCGACGGCGGCGTCCGTCTGACCTGACCAAACGTATCACCTCCACTCCCCGCTCCCATGATCTTCAGCACCTGCATCCTCGCCGCCCTCTGCGTGCTCGTCGCCACCGACAGCAACCACGCCGCTGATCAGTGAGCCGCCAACCGGTTTCGCCGCGCGCGCAGTGCGACCGCCGCCAACGTGATCACCGGGAGCATGCCTGCTTCCGGTGATTGCATCGTCCAAAGCGTCATCCCGCTGAACAGGCCCCACGCGACCGGGACAATCCACAGCGGCCAGCGGGCATTTCGCGCCGCAAGCAGCAAACCCAAAGTAGCAACCACCGTGGGGTCCGGCAGGAGCCCGGCCACCTCGACTTGTGTCCACGGTCGACCGGTCACGCGGCCGACTAACGGCTGAACCAGGATGCCAAACGCCAGCAGCGCCACGCCCGCGCGAGCGATCATGCCGTCACCCGGCGCGATTGAAAGTCGCGCGCGCGCGACACCGCACCAAATCAAAGCCAGAGCCTGCACCGCGAACGCCGCCGCGAACCAGCGGCCGCCGGTGTGGATCGTGGAGTATCGTTCCCAGAAATAAACCCACGCCACCACGAGCCAGCCCGCCGCCAGCAGCGCGGAGCCGATTCGGTTCGTGCGTTCGCCTGGCTGGCGCAGAATCAGCGTCAACAACAACGCGCCCGCGACGAGTGCCACGAGGTGCGCGGGCCACAGCGCGAGATTGAGCCGCTCGGTCAGCCGATAGTAAGTTCGCGCCGAGAACATCAGGAAGTTCGCCGGCGAATACGTCCCCCACTCGCTCATCCGAGCGCCTCCACGTAGCTGATCATGCGCTGCCGCATCGCCGCATCGGGCAGGCGTCCGCGTGCCGCGCCCAGGTTCTCGCGCACGTGCACCGGATTGCCCGTGGCGGGAATCGCGCACGTCACGGCCGGATGCGAGACGATGAACTTGAGGAGAAACTGCGCCCAGTTCGCGCAGTCGATCTCGCGTGCCCACGCCGGCAGCGGATGGCGCATCATCGCGCGGATGAGCGCGCCCTCCTGGAACGGCCGGTTGATGATGACGGCGACACCGCGTTCCTGCGCAAGGGGCAGGAGGCGCCGGTCCACTTCGCGATCGAGAATATTGTAGGTCACCTGGACGAAATCGAGCGGCTGCGTGCGCACGAGATTCTCCACCTCGGCCGTGCGCCGCCCATGCGACGTGGTGACACCGACGTAGCGCACCTGCTGCGCCGCCTTCATCGCGAAGAGCATCGGCAGGTGCTGTTCCCAGTTCTCAAGATTATGCACCTGCAGCAGAGCGAGTTTCGGCAAGCCCCACCGGCGCTGCGTCTCGGCAATCTGCGCCGCGCCGTCGCGGCCCGAGGTCCAGACTTTGTCGGCGGCGAAAAGTGCAGAAGGGCGGTTCAGTTTTTTCAAACCGTAGCCGATCACCGCCTGCGACGAGCCATACATCGGCGACGAGTCGATCAGCCGGCCGCCGAGCGCGAAAAAACTGCGCATGACTTCGGCACACTCGTCACGCGCCTCGAGATCGTCGCCGACGTTGAACGTGATCCAGCTGCCGAGGCCGACGACGGGCAGCTCCTCGCCGCTCGACGGGATGCGCCGCGTCAGCAACGGACCCGGCGCCTGCGCCCAAGCCGATGCGGGCCGGAGCAATGCCACCGCTCCGAGTGCCGCAAGGGCACGCAGCACGTCGCGACGGGTGAGGCTCGGAGTTGGAATGGGCGGAGGCACGGATGAATTCGCTCGGCAACGACCTGACGCGCCAAACGCGGAAATCTTAGGAGGCCGGCGTGAAAATCGAGTTAGTCGGTAGGGGCGCAGGCTTGCTGCGCCCACAAGTGCCCGATCACAAACGGGCGCAGCAAGTCTGCGCCCCTACTTTCGGCAACGGATCGGTTGCGCTCGATCTACGCCTGCTTGTTCATCGCCGCCGCGACGATGCCGAGCAGCACGGTGGCGACGCCGCCGAAACAGATCTGTTTGATCGCGAGCGTGAGTCCCATCGGTTGCACGGCGTAGTAAATCAGGAATCCCGGAATGCACGCCGCGACAGAGAACCACAGGCCGAAACGCACGCCCTGTCCCAGCCAATCTTTGCCGGTCTCGCGCCCGCGACGATAGATGGCGGTGACGCCGAGCGCGATGAACGCATGCGCGAGCAACATCGCGGGAAAATGTTTTTGTGCGTCCGCCTCGCCGCGCATCAGCGCGGGCTGGGCGTCGTAATCGGATTTGAGGAGCATGGCGTGAACGACGAAGTCAAACGTCATCGAGGCGATGAAGAGGACGACGATGGAGATGAGGCACTGCTTAGTCATGGGGTAGGTAACCGGGGTTGGGGTGAAGCCCGTAACGGGTAGCGGGCCGGCCGATCCCTAGCCGTGTTTCGCGCCCAAAACAAGCCTGCGTCGAACTGGTCCGCGGTTGGCCCCGGACTGCCACTGCGTGCCAAGTCTGCGTTGCGCTCCTGTTTGGCAGTTTGGACGCGTAATTCTGGCGAACTGCGCGTCCGGCCACTTGTTTGTTTTCAAATTTTCCCCATCGTCACCTTTCCACGCCCATGAAACTTCCCCATCCCGCCCTCCTGTTCGCGCTTTGCACCACCGTGTTCGCCGCCCATCCGGTTGATTTTCTCCCGCCCGCACCGCCCTGGCACGGCGCGAGCGAAGCGCTCGTCGTCAAGGCCGGCAATCCGTGGATCACGCCCGCTGAGCAGATGGGCCTCCTCGACACGCCCAACTACGCCGACACCGTCGCTTACCTCCAGCGGCTCGTCGCCGCGTCGCCGTTGCTGAAGATGCCGGAGTTCGGCCGCACCGCGCAGGGCCGGCCGCTCTACGTCGTGATCGCGAGCAAAGAGGGCGCGTCCTCTCCCACCGCGCTCGCCGCCAACGGCCGTCCGACCCTCCTCGCACAGGCGGGCATCCACGCCGGCGAGATCGACGGCAAGGACGCCGGCCTGATGCTCCTCCGTGACCTCGCCACCGGCGGCAAAGCCGCGCTGCTCGACCGCGCCAATTTTCTTTTTGTGCCCGTCTTCAACGCCGACGGCCACGAGCGCATCTCCGAGTGGAACCGCCCCAACCAGCGCGGCCCGGTGAGCATGGGTTGGCGTAGCACGGCGCAGAACCTGAATCTTAACCGCGATTACATGAAAGCCGATACGCCCGAAATGCGGGCGATGCTCGCGCTGATCGACGCCGCGGCCCCCTCCCTCTATCTCGACCTGCACGTCACCGACGGCATCGACTACCAATACGACATCACCTACGGCTACCACGGCTGGGATGGCTTCACGGCCTGGTCGCCTCGTGGTGGCGAGTGGCTGGATAAATATTTTCGCCCCGGTGTCGACGCCGCGCTCAAAGCCGCCGGCCACATCCCCGGCCCGCTCATCTTCGCCCTTGATGATCGCAACCTGCTCGCCGGCATCGTCGCCGGCAACGGCGACCCGCGTTTCTCCAATCCCTACGGCGATCTGCGCCATCTGCCGACCGTTCTGCTCGAGAACCATTCCCTCAAACCCTACCCGCAACGCGTGCTCGGCACCTACGTCTTCATTGAAGCCGCCCTGCAGGCGATCGGCGCGCACGGTGCCGAGTTGTCCGCGGCCATCGCTGCCGACCGCGCGGCGCGCCCGGCCCAGATCCCTGCCAACTGGAGCAATGGCGGCGGCACGATGGGCCAAATGGATTTCCTCGGCGTTGCCTACGAGACCTACACCTCACCCGCGTCCGGCGGCTCCGAAGTCCGCTGGCTCGGCACACCCAAACTCTACAAGAATTTGCCGGTCATAGGCGACAAACCCGGCGTTATACTTACGCGCCCCAAAGCCTACTATGTGCCTGTGACGAAGCCTGACGTCATCGCGCGCCTGAAACTCCACGGCATGCAAATGGAAACGCTCACCGCCACGCGGACCGTGCCGGTTCAAATGTATCGGCTCGTCAATCCGCAGCCGCAGCCCGGTGAAGGTTTTCATCCTTACGAAGGCCGCCACACGCTCACCATTGGCGTCAAGGCCGAGGCCCGCGCGGAGACTTTCCCCGTCGGCTCGGTGCGCGTGTCGACGGACCAGCCGCTCGGCGAACTCGCTGTCCTCCTCCTCGAACCGCTGAGCCGTGACTCGCTTTTCGCCTGGGGCTTCTTCAACGAAATCCTCCAGCGCACCGAATACATCGAGGGCTACGTCGTCGCGCCGTTCGCGGAGAAAATGCTCGCCGACGACCCGGCGCTGAAGGCCGAGTTCGAGGCCAAGCTGAAAGCCGATGCCAAGTTCGCCGCCGACCCAACCGCGCGCCTCCAGTGGTTCTACGAGCGCAGCAAATTCTACGACGACCGCTACCTCCTCTACCCCGTCGGCATCGAACGCTGATTCGCCGGGAAATCCGCCGGAGGACCGAGGTCCCCGGACAAACCCCGGGCCGCGAATTTCCCGGTTTGCCAAGCGCCGCGCGAGCCGCTTGCGTGAGCCTCCTCTCATAATGCAACGCACCCTCGTCAAAGACGCCCTCAACGCCCCCGGTCCGCTGGACGCTATTCTCCTCCAAGGCTGGGTCCGCACGCGGCGCGACGCCAAGGCTTTATCGTTCATCGAGCTCAACGACGGCTCTTGCCTCAAGGGCATGCAGGTGATCGTCGACGCCGCGTTGCCCGACTACGCCAATGTCGCGCGGGCCAACACCGGCGCGTCGATCGAAGTTCACGGCAAACTCGTCGAGTCGAAAGGCGGCGGCCAGAAGTGGGAAGTCGTTGCGGAAAAATTCACCGTGCTCGGCGAGGCCGACCACACCTACCCGCTCCAGAAGAAAGGCCACACGCTGGAATTCCTCCGCGAAATCGCGCACCTGCGACCGCGCTCGAATCTTTTCGGTGCCGTCTTCCGCGTGCGCAGCCGGCTCGCCTATGCCGTCCACCAATTTTTTCAAGAGCGCGGCTTCCACTACGTGCATGCGCCGATCATCACCGCGAGCGACGCCGAAGGTGCCGGCGAGATGTTCCGCGTGACAACGCTCGATCTCGAGAACCCGCCGCACACCGAGGACGGCAAGCACGTCGACAACTCCAAAGATTTCTTCGGCAAGAAAGCTTTTCTCACCGTCAGCGGCCAGCTCGAGGCCGAGATCTTCGCCAGCGCTCTCAGTAGCGTCTACACGTTCGGTCCGACGTTTCGCGCCGAGAATTCCAACACCTCGCGCCACGCCTCCGAGTTCTGGATGATCGAGCCCGAAGTCGCGTTCTGCGATCTGGCGGGCAACATGACGCTCGCCGAGGATTTCGTGAAATACCTCATCCGCGATGCCAAGGAGCACTGCGCCGCCGACCTCGCGTTCTTCAGCCAGTTCGTCGACAAGGGCCTCAACGAGCGCCTCGACTTCGTGCTCCAACGGCCGTTCCAACGCTGCAGCTACACCGAGGCCATCGAGATTCTCAACCAGAGCGGCAAGACTTGGGAGCATCCAGTCGCGTGGGGCGACAACCTCCAGTCGGAGCACGAACGCTTCCTCAGTGAGGAACACTTCAAGTGCCCGGTGACCGTCTACAATTATCCGCGCGCGATCAAAGCGTTCTACATGCGCCAGAACGCAGGCTGCGAGCCCGGGCGCGAAACCGTCGCCGCGATGGATCTGCTCGTGCCCGGCATCGGGGAGATCATCGGCGGCAGCCAGCGCGAAGAGCGCCTGGAGCAACTCCGCGCCGGCATGATGCTGCACCATCTCGACGAGAAAAATTACTGGTGGTATCTCGACCTGCGTCGCTACGGCAGTGTGCCGCACTCGGGTTTCGGCCTCGGCTTCGAGCGCATGCTCATGTTCGTGACCGGCGTCGGCAACATCCGCGACGTCATCCCTTTTGCGCGCACTCCGGGCAACGCGGAGTTTTAACATGACCGTGCCCCTCTCCACGGCGGCCACGCCCGCGATGCCAGCCATGGCGCGGCAATTGATCGAGCGTTACAAGATGGAGCTGATTCCGGAGGAGGGCGCGTGGTTTGCCCTGACTTATCGGAGCAACGAAAGCGTCACCGTTGCCGGCGCTTCGCGTTATGCCGGCGCACGCTGTGCTTACTCGGCGATCTACTGTGTGGAAACGCGCATGGATTTCTCCGGTCTACATCGGCTCGCGACCGACGAACTCTGGCACTTCTATGACGGTTTCCCGCTCGAGCTGCTGCTGCTTCATCCCGACGGCGGCGGCGAAACCGTCAGATTCGGCCGCAATGTTGCCGCCGGGGAACACCCCCAGTATCTCGTGCCGCGCGGCGTGTGGCAGGCGTCGCGTCCGATCGGCGAGGACGATGCGTGGACCTTTTTCGGCAATACCCTCGCCCCCGGCTTTGAATACACCGATTTCGAAATCGGCTACCGCGACGAATTGCAGGCCCGTTATCCGGCGTTTGCCGCAAAGATTGCCGAGCTCACGCGACCCGAGCACATTCGCCGCCCGTCATCACTTCGATCTTCAGCGACGGTCTGCCCTGGGTTGCCGCCGTGACATTCGGGCTTCGCCAGCGCATCACGCGATGTTGGGCGATGGTGAACCCGTCAGTGCTCGCCGACGTCGATCGGCGTCTCGCTCTCGATCCCGCGCAGGCGCTCCGCCCAACTCGCCAGCATTGCCGTGCGTTGCCCGGGCGTTGAGTCGTCGAGACCGTAGCTGATCTGCGGGACGAGCACGCCGAAACCGGCGTAACCGAGGATGCCGCGCTGCACCGGCCGCAGCATCGCGTGGATGTCGCCGTTGCGCGCGCCCTTTTGATACGACGACTCCGACGCTCCCGCCGTGAGCGAGAGCAGCGCGCGTTTCCCGCGAAAAACTCCGGTGGCGTGCGAGCAACCGGACTTGTAGGCGCGACCGTAGGCGAACACGCGGTCGACCCAGCCCTTCAGCATGCCCGGCACGCCATACCACCAGAACGGAAACTGCCAGATCATCAGGTCACTCGTCTCCACCTTCCGCAACTCCGCCTCGATGTCCGGGGCAAACCCGCCGTGCGCCGTCGCGTGCAGCTCCTCGTCGGGCTGCACGTAGTAAAGATCCTCGGGGCAAGCCCCGAGGCATTTGATCAAGACAGCTCGAAATCCAACTGCCCCTTGTGCAACTGACGATACTCACTCTTGCCGCCCTGCCGCTGCACATACGCAGCTATCACCTGTTCGCTGCCGTG
>JANXWT010000076.1 GCA_025351035.1 Opitutia bacterium
GCTGCTTCTCGCACTCGGTGAGGAGGAGGGCGACTTCGCAGAGTTGCGCGGCCTTGCGAGTGTCGGCGCCTTCGAAAATCACGTCCTGCATCTTGCCGCCGCGGAGAGCCTTCGCACTTTGCTCGCCCAGCACCCAGCGGATGGCGTCGGCGATATTGGATTTGCCGCAACCGTTGGGCCCGACGATGGCGGTGACCCCGGGTTGAAAGGACAAGGTCGTGTTGTCCGCAAAGCTTTTGAATCCGTTTAGTTTTAGCGCCTTTAGATACATGAACTAGGAGGCAAAACTAGAGGGAGCGCCCGGAAGCTGCGCAATGGAAAAAGCGCTGCGAGACCTGTAGCGAAAATGATAGCTACAGACGGGTTGACTTAATCGCGGCTACTGCTTGCGCGGTCCGCTTGCGTCCACTTCGGCGTCGGCTATCAACCGACGCATGACCCGCCTGACCGCTACCCCCGAGCATACCGCCCAAGTGAAGCGGTTCATGCCGTGGCTGGTCGCCGTGGCGCTGTTCATGGAAAATCTCGACGCGACCATCGTGAATACCGCGGTGCCCACGATGTCGGCCAGCCTGGGCGTCGAGCCGTTGAGCCTGAAGGCTGTGCTGACCAGCTACACGCTGTGCCTCGCGGTGTTCATCCCCATCAGCGGCTGGATGGCCGACCGGTTCGGCACACGGTGGGTCTTCACGCGGGCGGTGTGGCTGTTCACGCTCGGCTCACTGTTCTGCGGGCTGGCGGTGAACACCCCCATGCTCGTCGCCGCGCGCGTCATCCAAGGCATCGGCGGCGCGATGATGACGCCCGTCGGCCGCCTCGCGCTCGTGCGCACGTTCCCCAAATCCGAGATGCTCGCCGCGATGAACTTCGTCGTCATCCCCGCGCTCATCGGGCCGCTGCTCGGACCGTTCGTGGGCGGGCTCATCGTCCACTGGCTGCCGTGGCGCACGATCTTTTTCGTCAACCTGCCCGTCGGGGTGTTCGGCCTGTGGCTGATCCGCCGTTACATGCCCGACTACAAGGCCGCGGAGATGCCGCCGCTCGACCACACTGGTTTCATTCTGTTCGGCAGCGGTATCGCGCTGCTGTCCTATGTGCTCGAAGTTTTCGGCGAACACCGGCTGCCCGCCGGCTCAATCCTCGCGCTGCTCGGCGTCGCCGTCGCGCTGATGCTCGCCTACGCGTGGCACGAACGCCGCACGGCCAAGCCCGTCATTCAGCTCCGCCTCTTCCGCACGCGCACGTTCAACGTCGCGGTGCTCGGCGGCATCGTCACGCGGCTCGGCGTCGGCGGCATCCCGTTTCTTCTGCCCCTGCTCTACCAGGTCGGCATGGGCTTCCCTGCGTGGCAGGCGGGCCTCTTCACGATGCCGCAAGCCATCGCCGCCATCGCGATGAAAGTGATGAGCAAATCTCTCCTGGAACGCTTCGGCCACCGGCAGATCCTCATCGGCAACACCGTCTGCTTCGGTCTCACGCTCATGGTGTTTTCCTTCGTCGGTCCGGGCACGCCGCTGTGGTTCATCCTGCCGCTTGGTTTTGTGCAGGGGCTTTTCTCCGCGCTCCAGTTCACGAGCATGAACACGCTCGTCTATGCCGACATCCCGGATCAGGACGCCAGCATGGCCAACAGCATCGCGCTGACCGCACAAATGATGTCGTGGAGCTTCGGCATCGCGCTTGCTTCGCTGCTCACGGCGTTCTTCCTCGGCGATCTGCCGCAGTCGGACCGCGTGCATTTCGTGGCGGCCCTGCACGGAGCGCTGATTACGCTCGGCGGGCTGACGATTCTCTCGTCGCTCACGTTCTGGCGGCTGCGCCCGAACGACGGCAACAACGTCAGCAACCGCCCCAGCACGCCCGAAGGCGAGAGCTGCGAAGCCGCGTAGGGTTCGCGGGCGGACCCGGCTCTCTCGCAAACACGCACTCTGAGGCACCCCGCAAAAGCCAAGTGTCATATAATATATGACACTTTCTTCGACGCGCCCGGCGCAATGCGTCCAGCTTCCTCTACGGCTGCAACCGCCAGAGCAGTCCTCCCCGCAAATGCGTGAGCCATATCGAGCCGTGGCCGGCGCGCACAGAGTCGCCGCCTGCCCCGATCCACTGGCGCACCACTTGATTGGACGCCGCCTCAATCCGGGTCAGGGGCACGTCGATCACCGTCGCCCAGACGGAACCGCCGCCGTAGCAAATTTCCCCGCCGCCGCCGGGAATACCCGCCGCAATCGTCGCGAGCACCTGCCGGGATTTCGCGTCGATGCGCGTGATACTCCCGTCCCCCTGATTGAGCGTCCAGATGGATCCGCCGCCGGCCGTGAGGAAACGCGGCTTGGACCCGACCGCGATCGTATCGATGATGGCTCCGGTCGTCGCCTCGACCGCCGTGACCACGTTGGTTGCAAACCCCGTGACCCAGATGATCCCGTCGGCATACAGCGGATTGAACGATCCTGCCGGCACCGTAATTTTCTGCCGCACTGCGTTGGTGGTCGGGTCGATCCGCAACAGCGTGCCGTGCTCGTCACCCATCAGCCACACGCTGTCGCCGCCGACAGTAATGCTCCCTTCGTCGCTCGCCGGACCAATCGGCAGCGTGACGGTGATCTTGTTCGTCACTGCGTCGACGCGCGCGAGCGCTCCCGGGCTTCCCTCCAACGGCACCCAAATGCTGCCAAACCCAAACGCCAACCCCGAGCAGGGCGGCGCCGGAAAATCAATTTTCGCCGCGACCGCATTCGTCTTCGGGTCGATGCGCTGCACCGCCTTGAGCTTGCCGTTCGACATCCAAACCGCGTCCGCGGTGATGACCATCCAATCGGGGCGTCCATCCAATTGAAACGTCGCCGTCGGCACCAAGTCCGTCATCGGCACCTGCACCGCAGCCGGCAGCCTCGCCAGAGGCGGACAAGCGCCCAAGACGGCATTATGGGGCGTATGCGCCGCCGGAACGAGCTTCGCGAGTGAGGGCGGGAAAAAGCATAGCACCATAATGGCCACTTGGGCGCGCACGGCGGGAAGTGCCGACGGCCTTCCCGGCGGCTCGTCTCACTCACTTGGGCTCGGGGCGCGCGTTGCTCGCGTTGGGTTCAGAGCGTTTCGCGTTTCCAATAAAAGTAAGGCGAGACCAAAGTGCTCAGGATGAGCAGCACGAGAAGAAGCGTTAAATTACGTGCGTTACTGCGTTGTGCCCAGCCTCGCCCCAAGAGCACAAAACCGTAGATCCAGAGGATGCCAGCGCCAGCAAGCCAGATCGTGAGGCACGGCTTAACAACGGCTGCGACTGCAGAGTTTGCCACATAATCGCGGCCGTGGGTTGCCCCGGTGATGGCAGCGAAGATGACGCCACAAAGCACAACCACCAAAGCCGCACAGGTAATCCAAAACACGATTTTCATGGGGGAGATTTTCATGGTGTTGATAATTATCCGTTGGGGCCAGGAGTCCGCGGTGGTGGCGGCGGATCAACTCGGAACAGCGGCGTAAAATCGACTTGGATCTTAAAGTTTCCGAGTGGCAACTTCAGCGATCCTTCAAAAGTCAGATCCAAAGGATTGAACCCCCGATAGTCGAGACTGCCGCTGTTGATCGGTCGGTCCACTGGGAAGAGTCTCGTGTCGACTCCGTATTCATAACCGAACTCTCGTGACGCTGTTCCGCCAAGGAGGCTGCCGGAGCCATTAACTTTTGCGCCGAAGAGTAGTTCGTTCAGACCGCTGCCATTTTTGTTGGTATACATGCCGATCTTCAGGCCAGCCTCAAGATCGAGAACAGGCCCCAACTTCATTGATCCGCCAAAATTGCCACCAACCACACCGTCGTAACTTGGCGTGACAGTCGGCAAACCAGGATTCCAACGTGAGATTGCGTTACCAGCTGCGATGAACGGAGCGAGCTGCGCCTGCCGCGCCGCCACCTCGCCGGGATCGGCCGGCATCCCGCCTGTTCTGTTTGGGGCCGACGAGATCGCGTTGATCAAACCGCTTAATGTTCTCGAAAAGTTCGCCTGCATTTGGGCGCTGCCCAAACTCGCGGTCAGGAGAGCCGTGTTGCCCTGGAAATCGAGCGTCGCCTGCGCCTTCGCCCCTGCGGCGGCGGTGCTTCTATCCACGGTCTGCTGCACCAGCCGGTCGGCCAAATCGCCCACGGCCGCAGTGAGCGCTCCACTCCCTGGGCCGAATTTTGCCTGAAACTGAGCGGCCGCGTAGTGCTTTTCGTTCTCGGCAATTGCAGAATCTAGGTAGTCGGTCGCGTAGCCTACAATGCTGAAAGCATTACCGTGCGCCCAACCGCCGGTGGGCTCGGGAATGGCCCCGGTGCCAGCGTCCGCATAGAATGCAACTTGCCCCAAATAATCCAACCCGTTGACTCCGTCATTCCGGCAAAACCCGTAAAGATTGAGCCCGCCCTGCTCCCCGATGGGGTCCTTGTTGATGAACCGGCCCAAACTCGGCGAGTAATAGCGCAGGCCGTAGTAAAGATCCTCGGGGCAAGCCCCGAGGCATTTGATCAAGACAGCTCGAAATCCAACTGCCCCTTGTGCAACTGACGATACTCACTCTTGCCGCCCTGCCGCTGCACATACGCAGCTATCACCTGTTCGCTGCCGTG
>JANXWT010000137.1 GCA_025351035.1 Opitutia bacterium
CCGAGGGCAAAAAGACCTACGTGGCGGCAGCGTTCCCGAGTGCGTGCGGCAAAACGAATTTCGCGATGCTCATCCCGCCGCCGAGTTTCGCCAAGAAGGGCTGGAAGATCTGGACCGTCGGCGACGACATCGCGTGGATCAAACCCGACGCCGAGGGCCGCCTCCGCGCGATCAATCCCGAAGCCGGCTTCTTCGGCGTCGCCCCGGGCACGGGCAACCACACCAACCCGAACGCTATGAAGGCACTCGCGAAGAACACCATCTTCACCAACGTCGCGCTCACACCCGACGGCGGCGTGTGGTGGGAAGGCATGACCGACGCCCCGCCCGAGGAGGCGATCGATTGGCAGGGCAATCCGTGGACGCCCGCGCTCGCCAAGGAAAAAGGCATCAAGGCCGCGCACCCGAATTCCCGTTTCACCGCGCCCGCCATCCAGTGCCCGACCATCGACAAGGATTGGGAAAAACCCGAGGGCGTGCCGATCAGCGCGTTCATCTTCGGCGGCCGCCGCGCGACGACGATGCCGCTCGTCTACCAGGCGTTCAACTGGACCAGCGGCGTCTACACCGGCGCGACGATGGGTTCCGAGATGACCGCCGCCGCCGCCGGCACGATCGGCAAAGTCCGCCGCGATCCGATGGCGATGCTGCCGTTCTGCGGCTACAACATGGGCGACTATTTCCGCCACTGGATCAACATGCAGAAGGGTCTCAGCGAGACGCCTCGCATTTTCCACGTGAATTGGTTCCGCAAGGATAAGGACGGAAAATTCATCTGGCCGGGCTTCTCCGAAAACATGCGCGTCCTCAAGTGGGTCGTCGACCGCGTGCGCGCCGGCGGTCGCGCCAAGGAGACACCCATCGGCTGGATGCCGCGCTATCGCGACATCGAGTGGGAGGGCCTCGATTTTCCGAAGGAGAAATTCGAGGAACTCCAGACTTTTGACAAAGGCGCGTGGCGCGCCGAGGTGCTCGGCCATGAGGAACTCTTCCTCGACCTGCACGCCCACTTGCCGAAGGAGCTGCTCTTCGAGCGTGAACTGCTCGTGTGCCGCATGGGCTGACGCTGCGACCGTTCGTCAGGCCGCGATTGCGGAAACAAATCCCCGGTGCATGGTCTCAAGGCCATGCGCTTTTTCTTTTCCACCCTGATACTGACTGTCGGCTTCCTCGCGGCCCGCGCCGACGAACCGACTGCAGAGCCCGCCTTGGCCGGTGTGCCGCCGCTGCTGGGTGCGGCGCTGTTGCACCATGCCGTCGACGTCGACCACTGGGCCTTCACCCAGACGACCGTCACAAAAAACGGGAAAGGGAAAATCAAAGAGCAGGCCGTAGTGCGCTATGATCCGTCGCAGCATTACGACGTGCAGTGGACGCCGCTCTCGATCGACGGCCAGCCGGCGACCGCCGCCCAAATCAAGGAATACCGCCGCGACCACGCCCGGGATTCCGACAAACGTCGCACGCTCGGCGAGCTGCTCAATTTTCGTGCGGCGACCGTCGCCGAGGAGACGCCCAGCGCCGTGATCTACGAGGTGCCGCTTAGCAAGGACGACAACCAGCGGCTGCCGCCGGAGAAATTTCGCGTGACCGTTCGCGTGAACAAGGAGCGGCGGGTTTTCGAGCAAATCGCCGTCAGGGTGCGTGAGGCCATGCGTGTGAAGCTGGTCGCCAAGATCAAATCGGGTGGCGCCGTGCTCGACTTTGCCTCGGTCGATCCGAAATATTCGCCACCGGTCACCACGATTCAGGCCGGCGGCACGGCGTCGGTGTTCTTCGTGACGGTCGGCGGCGCCTACGACCTGACGCGCACGGACTTCAAGCGGGTGACGCCCTACAACGACCGCTTCCGCGTGAAGCTCGGGCCGCTGAAGACGATTGATTTTTGAGCGACGCGTGGGCGCTCACTCGTCGGCTATCCGCACGTTGCGGCGTTCCTTCATCAGCGTGGCGCCGATGACGAACGTCAGCGCGGCGACGGTGATGGGGTAGGCGAGGCCCATGTAGATGTTGCCGGATTTCTCAACAAGCGACGACGCGATGAACGGGGTGAGTCCGCCGAACACACCATTGCCGATGTGGTAGGGCAGCGACATCGAGGTGTAGCGGATGCGCGTCGGGAACAGCTCAACGAGGAACGCCGCGATCGGCCCGTAGACCATCGTGACGAACAGCACCTGCAGCAGCACCAGCGCGACGAGCATCGTCGGGTTCAGCGGATTCGAGAAATGCACCATGCCCTGGTAGATCGGCAGGTAGAAAATCGCCGCGAGCAGGCAGCCGGCGAGGATGATGGGTTTGCGGCCGATGCGGTCGGACAGGCTGCCGAAGAAAATGAAGACCGGCGTGCCGAGCACGAGCGCGACGGCGACGATCACGTTGGCGGTGACGAACTCGACCTTGCCGATGCGCTGGAGAAAAAACAGCGCGTAGAACTGGCCGGTATACCACACGACGCCCTGGCCCGCGGTCGCGCCGAAGAGCGCGAGCAGCACAAGCGCGCGGTTTTCCTTTTTCAGGAAACTCTCGCGCAGCGGGCTGGCGGAGAGTTTGCCGGCGGCCTTGGCCTTCGCGAACATCGGCGACTCCTCCATGCGCACGCGGATGTAGTAGGAAACCAGCACGAGAAAAATCGAGAGCAGGAACGGGATGCGCCAGCCCCAGTCTTCGAAGGTTTCCTTTCCCAATTGCTGGCGCGTGAACAGGATGACGCCGAGCGAAGCGAACAGGCCGAGCGTGGCCGTCGTCTGGATGAAGCTCGTGTAGAAACCGCGGCGGCCGTCTGGCGAGTGCTCGGCGACATAGGTGGCGGCGCCGCCGTATTCGCCGCCGAGCGCGAGGCCTTGCACGAGCCGCAGGAGCACGAGGATGACGGGCGCCGCGATGCCGATCTGCTCGTAGCCGGGCAGCAGGCCGATGAGAAAAGTCGAGCCGCCCATCAGCACCAGCGTGACGAGAAACGTGTATTTGCGGCCGACAAGGTCACCGAGCCGGCCGAAGACCAAAGCACCGAAAGGCCGCACGACGAAGCCCGTCGCGAACACGGCGAGCGTCGAGAGGAACGCTGCGGTCGGATGCTCCTTCGGGAAGAAGTGCGTCGAGATGATCGCGGTCAGACTGCCGAAGATGTAGAAGTCATACCATTCGATGAGCGTGCCGGCGGACGCGGCGCCGATCACCTTCCAGATTCCCTTCGGGGCGGGGTGCGCGTGGGGTGCGCGATGGGTAGTCATAAGCAGCGCGGCAGAGATAGCGGAGGCCGGACGCGCAGGGCAACTCCGCATTGGCGGGACGCGTTTGTGCCACGCTCGCGCGACACGGCGCAGAGAGCGTGCGCGTAGTCTGTCACGTATTACGTTACAACTATCGACGTGGAGTTCCAGAGGGGTTTGTCACGTATTACGTGACAAAATTCGCGGCGGAACTCGGGGTTGTTTTCGGGCGCTGAATGGCGCGGGAAGGCGCCGAGCCTAGTCAGCGTCGAGGCGGATGCCGCGGCGTTCGCGGATGAGAGTGGCGCCGACGATGAAGGTGATTCCGGCGACGGCGATCGGGTAGGCGAGGCCCATGTAGATGTTGCCGGTCTGCGCGACGAGCGAGGTGGCGATGAGCGGCGTCAATCCACCGAGCACGCCGATGCCGAGGTGATACGGCAGCGACATCGCGGTGTAGCGGATGCGCGTCGGGAAGAGCTCGACGAGAAACGCCGCGAGCGGGCCGTAGGTCATCGTGCCGAAGAGCATCTGGAAAGACACAAGTGCGACGAGCATCGTCATGTTCAGCGGCGCGGCGAAGTGCATGATGCCTTGGTAGACGGGCACGAAGAAAATCGCGGCGAGCGCGCAGCCGGCGAGGATGACGGGCATGCGACCAAGCCGGTCGGACAAGCTGCCGAAGAAAACGTAGAACGGCGTCGTGAGCACGAGCGACCACGCGAGGATTTCGTTGGCGGCGGCGAAGTCGATCTTGGCGACTTTCTGCAAGAAGAAGAGCGCGTAGAATTGTCCCGTATACCAGACGACGCCGTGGCCGGCGACGGCGCCGAAGAGCGCGAGCAGGACGAGCCGGCGATTGGCGCGGTTGAGGAAGCTCTCGCGGAGCGGACTGGTGGAGAGTTTGCCCGCGGCCTTGGCGCGCGCGAAGAGCGGAGACTCCGCCATGCGCCGCCGGATGTAGTAGGAGAGCAGCACAAGGAGAATCGAGAGCAGGAACGGCACGCGCCAGCCCCACGCGGCGAACCCGGCCGGGCCGAGCTGGCGTTGCGTGACGAGGATGACGCCGAGCGACATCAGCAGACCGAGTGTGGCGGTCGTTTGGATCCAGCCGGTGTAGAAACCGCGCCGGCCGTCGGGCGAATACTCGGCCACATAGGTGGCGGCACCGCCGTATTCGCCGCCGATGGAGAGGCCTTGCACGAGGCGCAGGAAAACGAGCAACACCGGTGCGAGCACGCCGATGGTTTCGTAGCCGGGCAGGAGTCCGATGGCGAACGTCGAGCCGCCCATGATGAGCAGCGTGAGGAGGAAAGTGTGCTTGCGGCCGACGACGTCGCCGAGCCGGCCGAACACCAGCGCACCGAACGGCCGCACGATGAAGCCCGTGGCGAACACCGCGAGGGTGCTCAGAAACGCGGCGGTCGGATGGCCCGGCGGGAAGAAGTGCGTGGAGATGACTGTCGTCAGGCTGCCGAAAAGGTAGAAATCATACCATTCGATGAGCGTGCCCGCCGAGGCAGCGCCGATGATTTTCCAAATGCCGGCAGGCGCGGAATGGGATGACATAAGAAAGAGCGCGACAGTGGCCTTCGCCGCAACCTTTCGGTTTGGTTCAGTGCGGCGCGGGCGGCATGAACACGAACGACCCGATGGACATAGGCTCGTTCACTTTGATGTTGGTCAGGCGCATCATTTGCAGACCGGTTTCGCCCGCTTCCTTGAATTGGATCGTGGAGAGCTTGATGAGCCCATCCGCGTTGAGGAAAAGACGTTGCTCGAAGTCCGACATCGCGCCGCCCGCGACGCTGCCGCCCGACAGATGATTGTAGAGCACTGTGTAGAGCTCTCCATCGACGACGCGAGTGCCCTCGACGATGATGAAGCTCTGCCGCCCTGAATAAAAATACTCGAGCGCGTCGTTGAGACTGAAAAACGCCTGGAGGGCGATGCTATCCCAAAGTCTCAGTTCGTGGCCGTCGCGCGATACCTTGGCGGTGCGGATGGTCCCGTCGGTTTCGAGTCCCGAAGCCTGGCGCGCGGCGCGAAGAGGATCGTAGCCGGAGAACGGCGTGGGCATCACGTTCTTGTCGTAGCCGGGCGGCACGAAAGTGTAGGCCAGCTTGCCATCGGAGCCGATGAGGTTCGGATACGCGGGTTCGCTGATACGATCAAAGGTGAGGCGGGCGAAGTTGGGCTTCATTAATCGCGCGTGTCCGCGCACGACCTGCGCCCGCGTTTTCGAGCGAACGATATATTCGAAATCGGCAGAGAGCGTCTGGAGATTTGCGTATGCCTCCGCGCTTTTCGTGATAACCTTGTCAGGCTTGAGTGACCCGAGCGGTGCGGGTTCGACGACGAGGCTCTTTTGCGCGATTGCCGTGCCGCCGACCAAACAGACCGCGGCGCAGAGGAAGAAGATGCGTTTCATACGAAGCGGCTCGTCAGGATTTCGGGAGAAGCAATGGCGGGTGTTTACCCGTTTTCCTCGGGCGGCGTGAAGCCGCGGCGGATGACGTTCTCCGCGACCAAACGCGGGAAGAGGAAGTTCTCGAGGTATTCCTTTCCGCCGGCCTTCGTGCCGCCGCCGGACATCTTGAAGCCGCCGAACGGATGGCGCTCGACGATGGCGCCGGTGCAGCCGCGGTTCAGGTAGAGGTTGCCGACGAACAGTTCCTTCTGTGCGCGCTCGAGAGCTTTCGGGCTGCGCGAGAAAATGCCGGCGGTGAGCGCGTAGTCGGAGGCGTTCACCATGTCGAAGGCCTCGTCGAGATCCTTGGCTTTCATGATCGCGAGCACCGGGCCGAAGATTTCCTCGCGCACAATGGTGTGCTCGACTTTGCAGCCGGTGAACACGGTCGGCGGGACGAAGTAGCCGCCGCTGGCGATGACCTCGGGCGAGAGCTTGGCCTGCCACGCAAGTTTGCACTCCTTCTTGCCGATCTCGATGTAGCCGAGAATGGATTTCTGCGCGGCGTCGTCGATGACGGGATTGACGATGGTGCCGGGCTTGGCGGGATCGCCGACGGGGAAGCTCGGGCACGCGGTGAGGAAGCGCTCGACGAATTTGTCGTAGACGCCCTCGAGCACGATGAGACGCGAGAGCGCGGAGCATTTCTGGCCGGCGTAGCCGAAGGCGCTGTAGAGCGCGGCGGGAATCGCTTCGTCGAGGTCGGCGTCGTTGTCGATGATGAGCGCGTTCTTGCCGCCCATCTCGCAGACGACCTTCTTCAAGTTAAGTTGGCCGGGAGCGGTCTTGCCGGCGGTCGCGTAGAT
>JANXWT010000140.1 GCA_025351035.1 Opitutia bacterium
GCCAAAGCTCGCCGCCGTGCTCACGACCACTCCGTTTTGCGTCCAGTTCACAAACGAGTAGCCGCTGGCCGTGTGCGCGACTTTCATCGTAGCTTTTTCTCCGAGTTCGTAGGAGGGGGAATCTGCTTCCACTTCAAAATCCCCGGCCGGCTCATGGGTGACGGTGACGACATAGACCGGCTTGAACACCGCTACGAGTGCGCGATCCCCGGCAACGGTGAAGGTGTAGCTGCCCGCGCTGCTGACCGTCGCGCCGTTGACCAGCCACTTGGAGAATTTGTAGCCGGGATTGGCGGTCGCCACGACGGTGGCACTCGTCGCGAGGGCGTAAGCGCTATCGCCGCTTGTCGCGCCGCCATTCGCAGGGGAGGAGCTGGTCGAAATCGCCTTCGCCGCACCGACCGAGATGAAGTTGGCCACCAGCGCCCGGTCGGCCTGCGCGACAAAGGTGTAACTCGGCGAGGTGCTGACGATGTTGGCACCGTCAGTCCAGTTCGCCAAGACATAGTCTGCGTTGGCGGCAGCGACCAGTGTGACACTCGCGGCCTTTGGATAGTTCCCGACGCCGGTGATAGATCCGCTGTTGGCCGGCGAGACGTTCGCATCGATCACGAATGAAACGCCTCCTTCCACGCCGAGGGCGAATGCCCCGAGCGTGCCGGTGTGCACCGTGATCTTATGCGTGGCCGGATCCACCACGCCCGGCAGCGATTGCCACACGCCGTCGCTGAAATGATGGATGGCGAGCGTGCTTTCATCGAAGCCCGCGGGCAGCAGGGTCGCATCGTAGGCAAAGGACAAATTCACCGCTCCCGAATAGGTGCCGCTGAACTCGACCTCCCACACCTGCGCGGGACCACCGGGTGTGAGAAAATTAAAGCTGCCGAACTCACCCGCGGCGATTCGCACGGACAACTCGGTGGCATCGGCCTTGGAAAAACTGACAAAGCACGAACCCGCCGAGGTCGCGTCCTCAAACTCATAGTCCAGTCCGCCCGGCACGCTCGATCCGCCATTGCAGCCGCCCGAGCTTAATGGACCTGTGGTCACGCGCGTGCCCGTGCGCACACTGAGGATAACGTCAAAACTGACCGAAGCGTTGGCCGCTAGATTTCCCAGATTCCACCGCTCCGTCCCGGCAACCCAGCGTTGGGCCGGCGCAAAAATATCCGTGCCCAGACGCGACGAGTAGGGTGCAGTCAGCCAGTTGTCCTCGATGGAAAGATGCACGCCCTCCGAGGGTTTGCCCATGCTGTGGTTGTCGATTCCGTTGCCTTCGATCCCATAATAACCGAGCTCGTAGCCGCTGGGGGCCGCGCTCGCATGAAACCCAATGAAATCTTCCAAGCCCGCGGCCGAGCTGCCCGCTCCCACCGCCCACGCATCCACGCCCGTCTCCGTCACGTCGTAGCGGAACCCGCTTAGCGGACCGGCATAGGCGCGATTGTCGTAGACACCCCGCTGCGATTGCAGGCCGTGCAGAAACTGGAAGAGCTGCAAATTGGAAATGGCGGCACCGGAGATGTTCTTGATCGTAAGAGTCTGCTTCAGCACGTAGCGGCTGCTGTTGATGGCGGCACCGGCTCCGCCGGCCGAGGCGGCGACCGTGCCCATCGGCGTGCCCACCACGGTATCGAGCATCTCGTGGCGCAGGGTGATTTCCAGATGGTTGTTGGCGATGACGGATTGGGCGATCGGCAGATTGTCTGCGTTCAACACCGGGTTTTGCGTGATTGGCGAGACGACATGGAAGGTCGAGTTTGTGGTCCAGTTGGGGTAGCTGAAGTTTGGCTCCAGCCCATTGTGGGGTGACTGCCGGCCCGCTGCTGCCCTGATAGCCGACGGCTGCGCCCCACTCCCCGGAAAGATACTCCCGGCCCTCAAAACCGGGGATATTGTCCAATAGAAAGTCAGAGTAGCCGAAATCGGTAAGGGTGATATTCCAGTTGGGATTAGCCAACGTGAGAGAGGTGGATTGCGCCGCCGCGCGACTAGTCAACCCTGCCAGCACTGCCACTGCGAACACTGCGGTGGAGGCGAATTTCATAGCGGGTGGGTTTGTCTTGGCGGCGTTGATTTTCCAGCGCGTCGATGATGGCCAATTGAATACCGGCCAGCGCATCTGGCAAAACCCAAGAAGGCGCATTAATTTTCATTAGCTGGCGTTCTCTGCCATAGTATCCGTGGAAACTGACTCGCCGATCACGGCACGAGAAATCAGGGCACCACGGTTTGCGTTACTTTTAAGCGGAAGAAAATCTTGGCGGCGGAGCTCAGCAGAAAGCGTGCACGCCAAGTGTCGACGCTGTTCGCGGACGACACGGGCTCGAGAGTGACGCCGGTGGTCGTCCAGGTGGCGAGGTCCGTGGAAACTTCCACGGCGTAGGTGACGTCGGTAATCGAGGACGGGCGTGTGTAGGTGTAGACCCACTCGCTCTCGGTCGCGCTGACGACGGGCAAGCCGGTCGTCGCGTCGGTCTTGGGTTCGAGGCCGAGGGCGTATTTGACGAGGTTGGTGAGGCCGTCGGTGCCGTAGATCGCATTGGGCCCGCTGATGTTTTGGTCCGCGCGTTCATCACCAGAGAAGTGTGCCAGCTGCCACGAGAGGAAATTGGGGAGCACGTTGAAGCTGCGGATGACATCGGGTGCGGCGTTGAAGTTGGCATCACCGCCCTGCGAAACGCGCACGGTGACAATGCCCGTGCCCGTGAGCGTGAGGCTG
>JANXWT010000159.1 GCA_025351035.1 Opitutia bacterium
AGCGCCGGCGACGCGGAGACCCTCGCATTCGCGGCCCAAGGCGCTGCGCGCACGGGCCATATTGCCCTGCCGGCGATCAAGAAAATCGACTACCTGTCCAATAATCCCGCCGACCCGGCGAATGTGAAGACCCTGCTGAACACTGTCCCGCTGCTGCGCGAAACGATCTTCGCCCTCGTGGCGGAGGCGGCCGAACAGCGTTTGTTGGTGCGCCCGCGCCGAGCGGACAAAGAAAACTAACTTGGCTTCGCATGGCGGCCGTCGTTTTTTGCGGAGTGGCGGCAGACCCGTTTCCACCAAGAGCATGGCAGTGGTGACGGTTGCAATTTCGGCGGCTTGATTTAGTCCGTGCCCAATCGCGAAATTCGTGGTTGTTTTCCAGCGTATGAATTCCATGACCGGCTATGGCCGCGCTTCGGCTGTCCTCGAATCCCAGACCGTCACCGTGCAGGTGAACTCGGTGAACCGCCGCAGCCTCGACTTGTCGATGAAGGTGCCCGACGAATGGGAGAGTCTTGAGACCGCGCTCGCCGAGGCGGTGCGCAAGGCCATCGTGCGCGGCAAGGTGCATATCGCCGTCGAGGTCACCGGTGCGGCGAACAGCACGACGAACTGGGACACCGAGGCGATCACGGACACGCTGGCGCGGCTGGGCGACTTGGCGGATGCCCGTGGCATCAGGTTTGAGCCGACGGCGGAATTACTCTGGCAGATCGCCAACGCCCAGCGCAGCAGCGGCCAATTGCCGTCCGTCGAAGTTGTCGCTCCCGTTTTGCGCGGAGCGCTGGCCGAGGCCCTGCGCGGACTGTCGGCGATGCGCGCCAAAGAGGGCGAAGCGCTGTTGATCGACTTCCTCGGGCGCATGGGGAAATTGCATCATTGCGTCGACGCCATCACGTCGCGCGCGCCGCAAGTGCCCGGCACCTATCGCGAGCAACTGCAGCAGCGCTTGCGGCAGGCAGGGCTGACCCTTGAGCTAAACGATGAGCGCGTGCTGAAGGAAGTCGCGCTGTTCGCCGACCGCTGCGACATCACCGAGGAGCTCACCCGGCTGCGGCATCATCTCAAGCACCTGGGGGATCTCCTGCGCGCTGACGGCGAGGTGGGCCGCAAGGCGGAATTTATTTTGCAGGAGATCGGCCGGGAAATTCACACCGTCGGCAGCAAGGCCAACGATCTGGCCATTTCGCAGCAGGTGATCGAATTCAAGAACGAGCTTGAGCGTGTCCGCGAGCAGATGGCTAACGTCGAGTGAGCAAAAAATGACCGGCCTCGGAAGAGCGCCGGGTAAATTTCGCCCCGTCACACGTGATTGTTTGGCTGGCGCAGCGACCAGATGATGTAACCGAAGACGCCGACGCAGATGCCGGCGTCGGCGACGTTGAACGTCGGGTAGGCGTAGCTGCCGAAATGCAGGTCGACGAAGTCAACGACATAGCCGTAACGCAGCCGGTCGGTCAGATTGCCGACGATGCCGCCGCAGAGCAGACCGAAGCAGGTCTGCGTGGCCGTCTGCCGCAAGCCGAGGTGATGCCGGCCGAGGAAAATGGCGAGCAACGTGGCAACCGCCAACAAGCCCAGCAGCGTGCCCCGGCCCGTGAACATGCTCCAAGCGGCCCCGGTGTTGCCGACATGCACGAGATAGAAAAAATCCCGGATTACTGTGAGGCCAGCCTGCGGGCCGTAGCTGCCGAGTGGCAGGCGGTGCGCAATCCAAGCCTTCGTCGCTTGGTCGAAAAGGTAGACCGCCAGTGCGAGCGTCCACAGCCGGCGGTAGGAGAGGGCTCGCTCAATCGGCGAACGCAGGTTCACCGGAGGCGGAGATTCGCCGGTGGTTGCATCGCCGTCGAGAGGACTGACTGCCTCCCGGGATGGCTCGGTGGGTTTCAAGCGGAAATTCCGAGTTGCAGATTGTTCCGCACTCAATCGTCGCTCGCCTCAGTGTCCGGCATCTTGCCGCCGCCGTCTTCTTCCGTCGAGTCGCCGAAGAGGCCGCCGCGTTGGACGGAGCGGTGCGAGTGGCGTTCGACTTGTTTCTTCGCCTCGGCGGAGTAACGGGTGAAAGGCACCGCGAGCAGGCGCTCCTTAGCGATGGGCTTGGCGGTCAATTCGCAAATGCCGTAGGTGCCGGCGTGGACACGCTTGATGGCGGCCTCGATTTCCGAGAGGGCTTCCTGCTCGCTCGACACGAGGCTGAGCGCGAAGTCGCGGTCAAAGGTGTCGGTGCCGGCGTCGGCCATGTGCTGGCCGTAGCCGGAGAGATCGCCGGAATCATCTTTGGCGGATTTGCGCAAAGTTTCCTCGGTGTGCTCGCCGAGCTGGGTGAGCACGTGGTGACGAAGATCGAGGAGCAGGCGGTAGTAGCGGCGGTATTTGTCGGGCACGTCTGCTTCGGCGATCATGGCGGACGGCTTGTTGCCCTTCTTGGGATTGAAACCAAGAATGTCCGCGAGCGAGGCGGCCTTGATGTGGTGCGGCTTGTGCGGCTTCCCGATTTTGGCGGCGAGTTCGGCGGCCTTCGTGCCGGCGACGGGCTTGCCATTCTTGCCGGTTTTGGCGGAGGTTTCGACATGCTTTTCGTTTTTCTTCGCGATCTCACGGACCTCATCGAGGCTGAATGCGATAGCCTTGGGAGCGGCTTTGCGCTCAAGGATTTTGCGTTTAAGATCGGATGCGGACATGGGTGCTTTTGAGCCTTTAACTGGGATGGCGACGGCTTTGGCGGGAGCCTTGGCGGTGCCATGATTTACGGGAGGTGATTTGACGTGAATTGTTTTGGCGGGAGGTGTCTTGGCCAACGGTTTGATCGGCTGCTTGGGGGCAGGCACCTTGGCG
>JANXWT010000187.1 GCA_025351035.1 Opitutia bacterium
CGCGGTGCTCCAGCGGGCCGATTTCGAGGAGAAGCTCTCCGCGCTGACCAACGGGCCGCGGCCGGTGCGAGTGCGGCCACCCGCCGGCGACGACGACTGACGATGCTGACCGTCCTCGAGATCATCAAGCGCACGTCGGACTTCCTCGAGAAGCGCGGGGTGGAGAGCGCGCGGTTGAACGCCGAGCTGTTGATCGGACACGCGCTTGGGTTAAAGCGCATGCAACTCTACCTGCAGTTTGAGCGGCCGTTGACCGAAGCGGAACTGGAAACCATCCGGCCGCTCGTCAAACGCCGCGGACTACGTGAGCCGTTGCAGTATATCGTCGGCTCCGTGGATTTTTGCGGCCTCCATCTCAAGGTCGACCGGCGTGCGCTGATTCCGCGCCCGGAAACGGAGCTGCTGATCGAGCTGGTGAAACAACACGCGGTCGCTCCGCCGGTCCGCATACTCGATCTCGGCACCGGAAGTGGAGCTATCGCGCTTGCGCTCGCGAGCGCGTATCCTGAAGCGACCGTCACCGCGCTTGACGTGAGCGAGGCGGCGTTGGAGTTGACGCGGGAGAACGCGGCCGCGCTCGGGCTCAGTGCGCGTTTGCGGGTGTTGCCGTCCGACTGGTATGCGGCGCTGCCACTAACGGAGCAATTTGAACTGATCGTCAGCAATCCGCCTTACTTGTCGGACGAGGAGACGATCGCGACTTTGCCGGAAGTGAGAGATCACGAGCCGAAGGCCGCACTCTCCGCCGGCGTCAACGGGGCGGCCGCACTTGAATTGATTCTACGCGAATCACGGGCGCGACTGGTCAATGGCGGTTTGCTCGCACTGGAAACCGGCATTGCGCAGCACAGCCAGCTCTTGATCGCGGCGAGCGGCGGCGGGTTTGCCCGGGCTGAGTCGCACCGCGACCTCACGGGCCGCGACCGTTTCGTGCTAGCCTTTGCGTGAGTCGACCACGCTGAGCGGCGCACGCCCCTCGGCCCAATACTGCGGGTCCTTCGTGAGCCGGAGGGCGTCGGTGACGACGCGCAGAGATTCGCGCAGGTGGATATCAAACTTGGCGAGCGTGTCCGCATCCACGGAGTCGGTATCGCCATCTTCGACGGCGGCCACCGCGGGCTTCTTGGCGCTGGCTTCGGAGGCAAGCACGGAATCGAGTTTCACGTCGTGGGTCGCAAAGTTGGCCTTGGTGAGGCGGTCGCGGTCAGCATCCATCAGTTTTTTGAAATCGGCGTCGGCTTTCTTCTGCGCGAGTCGATCAGCCAAATTCAGGGAGACAAGCTTCTGGTCCTGGTGCTCCTTGAAGTGTTCGATGCTTTTCTTGAGGTAGACGAATTCGTCGAGCGAACCTTGCCGTTCCTGACTGGCCTGGAGCAACGGCGCGACGAACGTCTTGGCGAGAGGCTTGCCGGTGAAGGGGGCGGATTTGATCTCATCCCACACGAGGGCGTGCGGCAGGCTCGACTCGCCGATCGGCAGATAGTCGTCGATGGAGGGGAGGGCGATGTCGGGAATCACGCCGCGGTTCTGGGTGGACGAGCCGTTGGGCAGGTAAAATTTTTGGATGGTCAGTTTGGCGGCCCCGGTCTTGCCGGGATCCTGGGCCAGTCGCGGGAGATAATTTTTCATTTCGAGCACAGCCTGCACCGTGCCTTTGCCGTGCGTGGAACTGTCGCCGACGATGATGGCGCGGCCGTAATTTTGGAGTGCGCCGGCAAAAATCTCCGATGCGGAGGCGCTGAAACGGGAGGTGAGCACGGCGAGCGGGCCATCGTAGGCAATCGCAGGACTTGTCTCGCTGTCGACGGTGGTGCGGCCGAGCGAATCCTTGACTTGCACGACAGGACCCTGACCGATGAAGAGGCCGGTGAGTTCGACGGCTTCGGAAAGCAGGCCGCCGCCGTTGCGGCGGAGGTCGATCACGAGTGCCTTGATGCCTTCCTTCTTCAATTTGCCGATCAGCTCGGCGACGTCCTTCGAGCAGGTGCTTTTCAGTTCACCTTGCGTGGAATCCTCGGAGGGACCGTAGAAGGAATTAAGGGTGATGACGCCGACCGGGGAAATCTGGCCGTCGGCCGCGGGCACCTCATAGACGGCGGCTTGGGCGCGGGAGGAATTGATCTTGATGAGGTCGCGCGTGAGGGCGACCTGCTTGGTTTTGGCGGTGTCGGCGGAATCGTGGGGCTGAATCGTGAGGACCACTTTGCTTTCCTTCGGCCCGCGAATCATGTCAACGA
>JANXWT010000281.1 GCA_025351035.1 Opitutia bacterium
CGGGCGTCGAAAAAGGGTGTTGGCGGAGTGGAGCGCACCGAACGAAGCCCCGGTGGTGATGATCGGCAGCGGGCCGTGACAATGCGTGTGAATGAAGGGCACGACCTCGGCCGTCACGTAGTCGTTGAACTGGCAATGGCGGATGGCCTTGTGCCGCGGGTGCATGCTGCTGTTGAGCCAGCTTTCGGAGTTGATCGAGTTGATCGAGAAAACCTTCACCTTGCCTGCGTCGATGAACGGCGCGATGGCGTCGATGACGTAGAAGCGTTCGTATTCGAGGTAGTCGGCCGCCGCCGTGGGAAACATCAGGAGCGCGAAGCCGCGGTGGCCGTAGACGGCGACCTCCATGTTTTTGTTGAGGCGGGGACTGTGCCACTGGTGGATTTCTCGGTTCATGGGGCAGGGGAAAGGGGTGGTGGGACGGGTGCGGCGAGCGGGGCAGCGAAACGAAAGCGGCGCGGGGCGGCAAGCCTGTAGGACAACGCTGGCAGGCGTTGGCGATGCAGCCGGCCATCGACACCGGCGGAAAATCCTGCCGCACTCGCGGGGTGTTTGCGCAACTGCCGCTCGCATTTTCGTTTTCCGAGGCCTGGAGTTATCTCTGGTTGGGGTTCACGCATATCCTGCCGCAGGGCTACGACCACATGTTGTTCGTGTCCGGCCTGTTTCTGTTCGCGCCGCACTGGCGGCCACTGCTCGCGCAGGTGACCGCGTTCACCCTCGCGCACACGCTGACCCTGGCGCTCGCCGTGCTCGGCGCGGTGAGCGTGTCGCCGCGGATTGTCGAGCCGCTCATCGCGCTGTCGATCGTGTGGGTGGGCGTGGAAAATATCCGGCACCGCGAACTCGGCCGGGTGCGCGTCGCCGTCGTGTTCGGCTTCGGGTTGCTGCACGGGCTGGGTTTCGCGAGCGCGCTGAACGAGCTCGGCGTCGACCGCGCGACGCTCGGGCCGGCGCTGCTGTGTTTCAACTGCGGCGTCGAAGCCGGGCAGATCGGTGTGCTCGCGATCGCGTTCGCCGTGCTGGGTTGGACGCGGGGCCGCACCGATTACCACCGGCGGGTGCTCGTGCCGGGTTCGCTGCTCATCGCCGTGGTGGCGGCGTGGTGGACGGTGCAGCGGATTTTCCGGTTCTAGGTTTCCTTGTCCGCGGGCGGCACGATGATGATGCCGCACTTGGCTTTCTTGAGAACCCCGCTGGCGGTGCTGCCGACGAGGAAGTCGTAGAGTTTCCCGTGGCCGTGCGAACCCATGATGATGTAGTCGGCGCTGACTTCAGCGGCCACTTCGCGGATCACCTCCACCGGCGGGCCGTGGCGGACTGAGACGGCACAGTCGATGGCACCGGTGCGGAACATCTCGTGGTAATCATTCAGCTTGGTCTTGGCGGAATTTTCACCGGCGACCATGGCTTCCTGCATCACCTCGACCGGCAGGGCGTATTCGCCAGTCACGATCACCGGCGGCTGCACGACGTGGAGGAGGACCACCTTGCCCTCAAAGGCCCGCGCAAAACTCACTGCGGAGTCGATGACGTCTTCCGTCACCGACGAGAAATCGACCGGCACAAGGAACGTTTTCATGGCCAAAGTATCGCACCGAAGTGGGCTTTCGTCCAGTGCCTGGGTTGCGGAAAGCGCCGCGTAATTTGCGCGCCGGGGCGGGCCATTCTCCGCGAGCGAAATGAAAAACGCCGGTCGGCGAGTTTTCAGATTTGCCTGCCGGGTGCTTCCGGTTCGGAATCCGCTCTGCCTCCTCCTTCAGCGCGGCCTTCCGCAACTCGCCCCATGACACAAAACACGAACGCATCCCACCAGCATGTTTGGAAATTCTTCCGCACCGGCGGACTCGACCAAGTCACCCTTGAGACTGGCGCCGACTTGCTGCACCTTGCCCACCTCGACCAGAAACTTTGGGTCGCGCTGAGCTGCCCGGTCAAGGGCCTCGAACTCGACGAGAAAACGCTCGGACTCATCGACACCGACGGCGACGGCCGCATCCGCGTGACCGAGTTGCTTGCCGCCATCAAGTGGGCCGCGGCGCGCCTCAAGGATCCCGGCGTTCTTCTCAAGGGCGACAGCGCGCTGCCACTCGACGCCATCAATGACGCCGCGTCCGAGGGGAAGGCCCTCCTCTCGTCCGCCAAACAGATTCTCACCAATCTCGGCAAAAAAGGTGCGGCCGCCATCTCCGCCGACGACACCGGCAACACCGCGCAGATTTTCGCCGCCAGCCCGCTCAACGGCGACGGCGTCATCCCGCCCGAGGCCACCGACGACCCCGCCGTGCAGGCGCTCATCAAGGACATCATCGCCTGCCTCGGCGGCTCGGCCGACCGCACCGGCTCCACCGGCGTCACCACGGAAAAAATCGCCGCGTTCTTCGCCGAGCTCGCCGCCTACGACGCGTGGGTCGCGCAATGCGGCACGTCCGACCTCGCGGTCCTCGGCGAAGGCACCGCCGCCGCCGTCGCAGCCCTCAAGGCCGTGCGCGCAAAGGTCGACGATTATTTCGGCCGCTGCCGGCTCGCCGCTTTCGACGCGCGCGCCACCGCTGCACTCAACCGCAGCGAGAGCGACTACCTTGCCATCGCCGCCAAGGACCTGAAGATCACCGCCGACGAGATCGCCGGCTTCCCCCTCGCCCGCGTCGAGGCCGGCCAGCCGCTCCCGCTGCTCGACGCCGTGAATCCCGCGTGGGCCGCCGCGCTGGCCACACTGCACCGCACCGCGGTCGCACCGGTGTTCGGCGGCACCAAGACAACGCTGAACGAAGCCGACTGGTCCGTGCTGAACACCAAGTTCGCCCCCTATGAGACATGGCTCGGCGGCAAGACCGGCGGCGCCGTGGAGAAGCTCGGCCTTCCGCGCATCAAGGAAATCCTCGCCGGCTCGGGCCGCGCCGCGCTCGCCGCCCTCGTGGCGCAGGACCAGGCCCTCGAACCCGAGTTCAAGGCCATCAGCGACGTCGACCGCCTCACGCACTACTACCGCGACCTCCGCGCGCTGCTCCACAATTTCGTCAACTTCGCCGACTTCTACTCGCGCGACCGCTGGGCGGTCTTCCAGGCCGGCACACTCTACCTCGACAGCCGCAGCACGGAGCTGTGCATCCGCGTCGAAGGGGCCAATCCCCTCGCCGCGATGAGCAAAGCCTACATCGCCTACTGCACCTGCACGCGGCAGGGCGGCCAGTCCATGAACATCGCCGCGTGCTTCACGCAGGGCGACAGCGACTATCTCTTCACCGGCCGCCACGGTGTGTTCTACGACCGCGCGGGTTGCGACTGGGACGCCGTCATCACCAGCATCGTCGACAATCCCATTAGCATCCGGCAGGCGTTCTGGTCGCCCTACAAGAAATTTGTCCGCATGATCGAGGAGCAGGTGGCCAAGCGCGCCGCCGCCGCCGACGCCGAGTCGAGCGCCCGCCTCGCTACCGCCGCCGAGAAAACCGCCACCGCCGACAAGACCCCGCCCGCGCCGCCGAAGAAAGTCGATGTCGGCGCCGTCGCCGCGATCGGCGTGGCCATCACCGGCGCCATCAGCGCGCTCACGCTGATCCTCGGCTACGTTTTCCAGCTCAAGCTCTGGCAGTATCCGTTCGTGGTCGTGGGCATGATGCTCGTTGTCTCCACGCCCTCGATGATCATCGCGTGGCTCAAGCTCCGCCAGCGCACGCTCGGGCCCATCCTCGAAGGCAACGGCTGGGCCGTGAACGGCCGGGTGCTCATCAACATTCCGTTTGGCACGGCGCTCACCGACATGGCCGTCAAGCCTCCCGGCGCCAAGCTCTCGCTCGAGGATCCCTACGAGGACAAGGAGGCCG
>JANXWT010000310.1 GCA_025351035.1 Opitutia bacterium
GTGCGACTGGACGGACGGCTTGGACCAGTTGACCGTAGTCCGATTCACCCCGCACCACACGCTCGCGACATGCTCTTTGCCGGTCAATCGGACAGCGTCCGACTGGTGCCGCATCAATTGAAGAGCGGGTTGTTGCAGCCAGACCCAGATCGCGCCAGCGGCCAGCAAGCCGAACGCAAAGACGAGAAGCAACTTGTCGCAGTTTCCTTTAAGTCCCGTGCTCATGGAGTCTGGGGCGGCGGTGCCGCGATCAACTCGACACATTCCACTACCACGACGAACTTCGACAGATTCTGCGTCACGAGCGGCACAGGCGCCACGTTTATCGCAACCTCCAGAGAGGCGGAGTCGGCAGCGACCAGCAGAGCGGTGTTCAGCAACTCGACGGTGACGCCGCGCACGATGAGCGGCACTTTGAAGGTGGCGAGACTGTTCAAAAGCACGCGCAATGCCGGCGTTTGCCCAGTGAATTCCAGCCGAAACGCCTCGGTGATGACCACGCCAGGTCGCTCCAGCGACAGTCGGCTTTCGGGAGTAAAAAAGTCTGCGGGCACGTTGACCCGGTGCGACGCGGACACCGCGGCGGGATTAGTCACCGCGCTATTGCCCGCCGGCAGCGGCGAATAGCGGGCACGGCGCTGGGCCGACGTCAACGGTTGCTCACGTTGCACCGCGAGCAACGCCCGCGGCCGAGCCGTCAGCACTTCGTCCAGAAGCCGCTGCAAAATGAGACGCTGCCGGAAAACCGCCGTCAGTAGATCGGCTTCGGGGCCCTCGTTCGCGTGCGTTGCGAAGCCAAAATGTTCATCGGGCTTGATCACCACCTGCATCCGCGCGGCCTGCATTCGCATCTTGTCCACAAAGGCGGCGATGTCGAAATACGCGTCGATGGATTTTGCCGGAGCTGGTTTGGCGAGCCAGTCAGGCTCCGTGCCCTTCAGCGCCGCACGTAGCTCTGCGATGGTATTTTTCGCCACGGTCATCTCTGCCTCGATCGCCTGCTGGCTCTTTGCGCTGGGCGCGGGCGACTGTCGGACGAGCCAGCTACGTTCCTGTTTCTTTTGCTCCAGAGCAATCTGGGCGTGCCGCGCGTGCTGTCGCGCCTGTAGCAGCAGCCAGGCCTCCGTGCCGATTGCGGTCACCAGCAGGATCAACACCGCGCTGAGGATGGGATTGCGTTTGAACCAGATCACGGGTCAGAGCGGATGAGCCGGCTTGCCGACAAGCACGAAAGCAAATTGCAAGATACCCGGCTGGTGGTTGTCGAAGCGCTCGCTTTCGACCGTGGCCACGAATGATGAATTGCCGATGCTGGCAAGCAGCGCCTTCACGCGCTCATAACTGTCAGGACTAACCTTCGCGAGCGGGTTAGTCCTGTCGAGCAGACGTCCGGAGATGGTGATGCGTAGCGGCCCATCGGTTGGCAGCGCATTTTCGCGCGATGGCAGACTGACTTGGAGGTTCTCGAGCCAAACGTCTTCGACGCGCACAAGTCGATCTTGCAAGTCGACGAACAGGCTCAGCCAACTGGCGCGACGGTCGTAGACGGACTGCAAGGCCTGGACCAGTTCGCGCATCTGCTCGAGCTTCTGCAAGTTCACGCGGTTGCGCGCAGCACGTTCGCGCAACGGCACCAGCTCCTTTTCGATTGCCGCCGTCTGCTTCCGGGCCTCGGTGGCGTGCTGCTGAAAATGCCAGATCACCGGTGTGAGTGCAGTGAGGGCGAGCAGTGCGGCGGCGATCAGCCATGGCTGCCGGCGGCGCATGCTCTCGCGACTGCGCAGGCGAAGTGGCAGCAAGTTGACGAACGGTTGGCTGGCCAATAGTTGCGTCGCAGCTGCGCCGATGAGGTCGGTGAGCGCCGGCGCGTTCTCCGCGACTTCGTTCAGGCCGGCGCGCGCGGAGATTTCGACGGCACCGAGTGCATCGAACCGGTCGACCGGCACATTCAACTTGCCCGCTAGGATCTCGCCTAGGTCGGACAAAAGCGCTGTTCCACCCGTAAGAAAAATGCGCGCGGGATTCCTCGCGCCCGTTTGACGATGGAAATGCAGCAGAGAGAGTGTGACCTCCTGCGCCAACCGCGAAGCCAGTTTCTCCATGGCGTGCTCCGAGTGAGTGACGTTGCGTCCGTCGAGCTTGAGCGACTCCGCATTCTGAATCTCGTAGTCCTGTTCCTTGCCGATTTGCCGGGAAACGATGCTGTCGCCGAACGAAAGCGTGCGGACCTGAAAGCGCGCGGGCTCGGCGTAGAGCAGTGTCGTCGAGCGCGCCCCGAGGTTAAGCACAATGACCGGTTGCGTTTCCTTAGGATGCGCAAGACGGTATCCGGCCAGTGTCGCGAGCGGTGCCGGCAACAACAGCCGCAGAGTGAAACCGGCGGCCTCGACCGCCGCGCACAGGGCGTCGACGATGTCGAGTTTCGCGGCAGCGAGGAGCACTTCCATGTCTACGCCGGTGTCACCGGCGACTACGCTGTCCCATACGACCTCGTGGAGAGCGTAGGGAATGTTCAGCTGCGCCTCGAACTTGATGATTTTTCCCCGCTGCGCCGCCGCCACGCGCGGAGTCTTGATGTGCTTGGTCAGAGCGAGGTGGCCCGGCAGCGTCAACAGCACGGGTCCGCTGTTTTTCCAACGGGCACGCAGTGCTTGCAACGCGGTGCGCACCTCATCGAGCCACGCCTCGTCGCGACCCGGCTCATTGCAGAGTTTCTCGGCCGCGTAGTCTTCAATCCGGAGCCGTCCGCTCCTAGTCCGAGTGAATGCGCCCAGCGCCACGTGGCTGGCACCGCATTCCAGAATGACTGCAGGGGGCAAAAAGAAAACGGGCGGCATGAGAATATGCGGCCCGTAGCGGGATTTGTTTGCCGGACTTTCGGCAAAGGTCACGCTTTAAATTAATGGCTACCACACTGCCCTACAAGATCAGTGTCCTTGTTTTCATCCAAAATGCCGCCGACGAGCATTTGCTGCTGTTGCGCGCCAAGCAACCCAACCTGGGTGTGTGGACGCCCATCGGCGGCAAACTGGAGATGACGACCGGCGAATCGCCGTTCGAGTGCGCCGTGCGTGAGACGCACGAAGAAACCGGACTCAGCGTCACCACGGGCGACTTGCACTTGTTCGCGATGATCGCCGAGAAAGCCTATCAGGGCGACACCCACTGGCTGATGTTTCTCTTCCGGTGCCAGCAGCCGATCGCCGCGCTGCCAACAGATATCAAGGAGGGTCGCTTCGCATTTTTCTCGCGCGCGCAAATCCGTGACCTGCCCATCCCCGAGACTGACAAGGCCGCCCTTTGGCCGATTTTCGACCGTTACCGTGATAGTTTCGTTTCACTCCGGGCCGACTGCTCGCAGTCGCCAATCAAGATCATGGTCGAGGAAATCACCCCGAAACCGTGATTCCGTAGGCGGACGGCGCGATCCCGTTCATGGCGGCAGGTCCTTTTTGCCTTTCTCTACCGGAAGATTCTCTTGTCTTCCCGTTCGATTACCGAAATGAGGAAACTTCTGCGACCGGAGATCGCTTCCAACTCAAAACATCATCCCGTGAGCAAGAAATCGCCTACCAGCAAGAGGTCCGCCGACCGCACACCCGCCTACAACTCCAGGCTGGCCCCGATCAACGCCAAGCTCGGGAAAGACGAACAACTCGCGTTCTACCGCGACATGGTGCGCATCCGGCGCTTCGAGGAGCGTTGCCTGCGCAGTTATCAGCAGGGCAAGATCGGCGGCTTCCTCCATCTTTACATCGGGCAGGAGTCCCTCGCCGTCGGTTGCTGCAGCGTCACGGGCAAGCACGACCACATTATCACCGCCTATCGCGATCACGGCCACGCTATCGGCGTCGGCATGAGCATGAACGAACTCATGGCGGAAAATTTCGGCAAATACACCGGTTGTTCAAAGGGCAAGGGCGGTTCCATGCACTACTTCGACCCGACGCGAAATTTTTGGGGCGGGCACGGCATTGTCGGCGGCCAGATCCCGCTCGGCACCGGCCTTGCGTTCGCGCTGAAATACAAAGGGCTCAAAGGCGCGTGCATGGCATTCATGGGCGACGGCGCAGTTAATCAAGGCGCCGTGCATGAAGCCTACAATCTCGCCGCGCTCTGGGATCTGCCGGTCGTCTTTGTCATTGAGAACAATGGTTACTCGATGGGCACGAGCCAGGCCCGCTCCTCCGCCGGCCCGAG
>JANXWT010000330.1 GCA_025351035.1 Opitutia bacterium
TCGTTCGTGAACATCGCGGCGACGTTCACGCCTTTCTCCTTCGCCGTCCGCGCCCAGTGGCCCGCGCCCTGCAAGCCCTGTTCCTCCGCCGCCACCGTCGTAAAGATCCCCGGGGCAAGCCCCGGGGCATTTAACAAGACCGCTGCAAACTCACCCCGAGACTCATGCCATCCACATTCAAACCCGATCCACCGACCAAGCCGAAGCAAGCTTCGGGGTATCGGACCCACAGCGAATGAACACAGATGGCTTGGACTAATCCGCCTGATAGGGGGAAGTTCCGTCTGCGGAAAGTTTACGAACTCAGATTGTCCAACCCCCGACCTATCTGTGTGGATCTGTGCTTATCTGTGGTTGAACTGAATTGTTCCGGTTCAGGTGACTAGACAAAAAAAAGAGGGAGGGGCGCTTGCCCCTCCCTCTCGTGCTCAGTTTGAGCAGCAAAATCTCAACAAACTAAATCGATTGCTTACCAGGCAACGTTCACGCCACCGCGAACGATCGTTTCGCTACCGGACGTGGCCACAGCCAAGTTGACGGAGGCGGAATCATTGACGCGGCGGGCATAGCCGACTGCGAAGCCACCTTGTCCGTCAAAGGACGAGGCACCGAACGAAGCGGCATTGTCTTTGCCCGGCTGGAGCACGGGAGTCTGGAGCGCAGCGGCCATGGCGACACCACGGCGGAGGGTCCGGAGAGCCTCGCTGTGCCGCACAAGAAGGGCTTCATTGGCGCTGACGCGAGTGCCCAAAGCGGCCTCGGCGGCGGTGGCACGGGTGGTCTCGGCGGTGTCGGCGTTCCAACGAGCCTGAGCTTCCGCGACCACATCGCGATTGAGCGCCACTGCGGTGCCAGCCAGACCGTTGCCGGCCACACCAGCTGTGACAGTGACAGCAGAGGCGGCCAGATCAGTGGCGTTGCTGACATCGAGGAATGCCTGCGCCGCATTGTAGGCGGTGGCAGTCGCCAGAGCAGTAACGGCAGCTGCTTGCGTCGTGACGGCATTGTTCTTGGCGGTCAAGGCAGCGGCCGAGGCGGCCTGAGCGGCAGCATAATCGGCGGTGGCCTGCGCCAAACTTGCCGCGGTCGCGAGGTTCTTGGAGTTCAAGGCCGCGGCCTCGGCCGCCAGCGCGTTGTTATACGCGGTGGTGGTGTTGGTGACCGCGGTGTCGGCGGTGGTTTTGTTGGAGGTCGCGGTAGCCAGATTGGTGGCGGCGGCCGGATCGATGAAGGACAGCGTCGGGCGCTTGGTGAACTCAACATTGCCACGGATTTCCAACGCGATCGTGGTGGTGCCGTTGGTGAGGACTTGCTTGCTGGTGGCCGGAACGCCGGTCGTCTCGTAAGTCACGAGGGAATTGGCTCCGATATGGATTTCAGCCCGGCTCGATTGCGTATTGCCTGACGCCTCTGCCGCGGTTGCGCGAATTACCGCCGTGCGATTGTTCACCTCGTTGGTGACATTGGTGTTGATCGCGGTGTCGGCGTTGCCACGGGTGGTGGCTTCGGCGGCGACATCGCCGGTTGAAGCGATCGCGACACCGTTAACTTGAGGAGCCGCGGCGCCAGCGCCGGTGAGATTGACCGCGATGGCCGCGCCATTGACATCGGTAGCATAGACCGACTGCGTGCCGCCAACTCCGGCCGTGTCGCCGACTTGATCGGTGACCAGCGAGTTCTCGCCGATATGGACGGGGCCGTTGGCACCACCGGTCTGGTGGATGATGGCTGATATGCTACCGGTCGCGTTACGCTCCCAACCTCCGTTCAACATGAAGGTGGCAACAGTATCAATATTGGTCTGGCTGATCGGGGGCAAGGCGACGAGCTCGGCATTCAGAGCAGCGAGGAACGTTTGGATCTGGGGTATCGTGGGGTTAGCGCCATAACCAACAAAAGTATTATACGCCGTTGTGAGGTTCGCGGTCTGGGTTGCACCAGTGCCGGCGGGAAGCGTGTTGAGGGTATTAATCAGGGTCTGCAGATTCGACGCGCTGCCACCAGCACCCGTCGGACCATTCGTGCCGGCGGCAAATTGGGTCGCAATGTTGGCAACTGCTGCGACGGTGGTCGCGGCATTGGCCGTCGCCACGGTCAATGCACCAGTTGGGCCGGTGACGCTCGTGTAGAGATTGACCCTTTGCTGGGCATCGGAAATCACCTGCTGCGTCGCCGTGACCGCATCTTGGGCGGCTTGGTAAGCTGCGGTTAATCCGGGGATCAGCGCAGTCTGAGCTGAAACATCTGCGAAAGCATTCGCGAGAAGGGCGGCGGCGATCGACGCATTGTTGGCGTTGAGTGCCGCAAGCGTCGTAGAAACCGTGCCTTGCTGCCCGCTGCCCGGGGTGACCACTGCGGTGCCAGCCAAGTTCAATACACCTAAGGTGCCCAAGGTGGTGGTATTGGTGTTCACGATGCCCTGCTGGGTCAAGGCTGATCCGGCGGCCAAAGTTGTGGAGGTCAGAAATATGCCCTGATTATAGAGCGTGGAGCCGACAGAGGCAGCATTCACACCGGCAACGGTCTGAGCGAAAGTCAGTGTGAGATCTGATGCGTTGGAAAAATTATTAGCGACGGCACCAGAGATAACGGCTCGAGCAACGGGGACGATGCTCAGAAGAAGAGCGATTGCCGTAACGGCCGCCGCCAACTGTGATTTGCGAGGATTCAAGTTCATTTGTCGATTTAGTGGTTGAGGTTTGCATACGCACTAAAGCCAACCGCGGCAAGAGGCGTCAAGTGTATATTTATGAGGTTTGCTAGGGACACCTTGGTGGTAATCCCTGACTTAGGCAGGCAGAGACCCCGGTCAGTGACAAGAAATTTCCGCACGATGGGAAACATCCGCCGGGTTGGGCAAGGCCCCGCGCTTGGCAGGCCGGCAGCACCAAGGAGAAAAGCCCGGAATTTTGCCGCTCGGTTGGTCAGCAGAGCGCGGAGCAAACGAACTTACCCGCCGGCGGCGGGAACGCGAAGAGGACAAGACACCCGGAGTTTTACCACGGATCAAACCGGATGACGGATGGATGGAAACCCCGGAGTTATGACAGAAGGAAGCAAAGGGAGCGAAGCCGCGGAGAAAAATGACCCGGAGCCAGCCATGCCTGTGGCGGAGCTTGCCCGCCGGTGGAGGGATTACCACTCCGCTGACCAGCAGAGCGCGGGAGATACCAACTCGCACCGGGCGGCCCGCGAAGGCCAATCAAGGGCGCACCGGCGTCAGCTTGGCGAGGTTGTCGCGCGCGGCGCGGTAGTCGGGCCGGAGACGGAGGGCGGTTTCAAAATGGGCGCGGGCCTCCTCGCGGTTGCGGCCGGCAAGGAGCAGGGCTTCGCCGAGCATGTTGTGCACTTCAGCGTCGTCGGGCTGGTCTTGGAGCAGCACCCCGAGATTCTGGATGGCGTCGGCCAACCGGCCGGGTTGCCGGAGCAGGGCGTTGGCCAGATTGAAGCGCGCGAAGGCCAGACCGGGCATCAGCCGCACGGCCGCCTCGAAATGCGCCAGCGCCTCGGCGCGGCGGGCGGGAATCTTGAGCAGGGCGGCCCCGAGACCGTTGTGCGCCTTGGCATATTTCGGATTGAGGCGCAGCGCGGTTTCCAAATGCGCGATGGATTCCGGCAGGCGCCCCGGCACGTTCAGCAGAAAAAATCCGTAGTTGTAGTGCGAAATGGGAATGGCGGGATTTTGCCGCAGGGCTTCCTCCACGAGCAAGATGGCCGCGGATTTGTGGCCGGACTCATGCCAGATCGTGGCGAGATTATTCATGGCCATCCAACTGGTGGGGTTGCGCGCGAGTGTCGTGCGGTAGAGGGTTTCGGAGTCGCGATACATCCGGCTCTGCCGCCAGCTCAGCCCCGCCAACCCTGCCACCAGCAGGACGAGCAACAACTGGCCGGCGCGGCGCCACGGCTGCTGCGTCCGCTCGAGCGCCCCGGTCAGCGCGGCGGCCACCGGCACAATGATGCCCAGGCTCGCCAAGTATTGGAAGTGGTCCGCCACATACGAGTAGATGAAGGGGAAAACGTTGAAAAAACCGAGCACGGGAAAGAGCGAGCCGCCGAAAATAAGCAGCCCTGCCAGCGGCCCGCGCCAGCGACTGCGCACAGACCACAGCACCGCGGTCAACGCCAACAACCCCAGCGGGAACAGCCACTGCCACGGCACCGTCGCATCCACCGTCCAGCGCGGATAGGTGAAGATCAACTCGGCCGGCCAGAACAGCTTTCCCAGATAGAAGCAAACCACGCGCCCCGCGAGCAGTCCGCGTTGCAGCAAATCCAAATTATACGCCGCCCCCTCGGCTCCGATGAGCGTGCGCTCGACCCACGCGGTGAACAATCCGCCGGCCGCCCCGAGCACAAACCATGGCAACAGCGGCCCGACGTCCCGCCGCCACTCCAACCGGCCTCGTTGCCACCAGAAAACCACGAGCAACGCCGCGGGCAGAGTCGCGGTCACTGTCTTGGTCAGCAGGGCCAGCACGAAAAAACCCGTCGCCCAGCCGTAAGCGCTCCCCTTGCGGTCTTGGTCAAAGCGCAGGTAAGCCAGCGCGGCCAAGAGGTAGAAGACAAGGGAGAGCGTGTTTTTCTGCTCGGTGATCCACGCCACCGACTCGACCTGCACCGGATGCAGCGCGAAAATAAATCCCGCCAGCCACGCGCCCGGCAGCCGCAAGCGGCGCAGCAGCGCCACCAGCAGACACGCGCCCGCAGCATGCAGAAATACGTTGACCAAATGATAACCCAGCAGGGCGTCGCCCCAGAGTTTGTGTTCCAGCCAAAATGCACTGTGCAAGATGGGATAATATTGCTGCGTCGCACCCAGCTCGAACCAGATGCGGCCCAAGCCCGCCCAAGAACGCAGATCGGCCCGCGTCAAATGCGCGACATCATCCCAGAGAATCCCGCCGCGCAGCGCCGGCCAATACACCAGCAGCACGAGTCCGGTCAGGAGAACCGCCGGCCAGAATCCGGTGGCGAGGTGCTGGGGAAAAATTTGCCCGGGCAAGTTGGGCGACGGCGGATCCGCCCGCTGCCCTGCTCCGACGGCAATCGCCTTGGCCGGATTATTTTCGCGTTTTTTCATCGGGACGGTTCAGCCGCGCGAGATTGTCGCGGGCCGCGCGGTAACCGGGCTTGAGGCGTAGGGCGGTCTCAAAATGGGCGCGGGCCGCCGTGCTGCGGCCCGCGAGCACCAAGGCTTCGCCGAGCCGGTTGTGCGCCTCGGCGTCGTTGGGCTGGAGTTGCAGCAGCGCCTCGAAATTCCGGATGGCGTCGTCCAGCCGGCCCGGCACCTTGAGCAGGGCGATGGCCAGATTGAAGCGCGCGTCGGCCATGTCGGGCTTCAGTCGCACCGCGGTCTCATAATGGGCAACGGCCTCGGCTTGGCGGCCGGGCATTTTCATCAGTGCCGCCCCAAGATTGTTGTGCGCCTGCGCATAATCCGGCTGCACCCGCAGCGCGGCTTCATAGTGGGCGATGGCCTCGGGCAATCGCCCGGGAACACTCGCCAAGGTGAACGCATAGTTGTTTTGCGCCTGGGAATCGCGAGGCGTAAGTCGCACCACCGTGTGAAAATGGGTGCGCGCATCGGCCATGCGGCCCGGGAGCTTGAGAAACTCCAGCCCGAGAATAAAGTGTGCCTGCGTATTATCCGGATCAAGCTGCAGCGCTTGTTCGAGCAGTCTGATGGCCTCGGCTGACTGGCCTTTCTCGATGAGCAGTTTTGCCAAATTGATCCGGGCTTTCCACGAGATCGGGTTCAGCTGCAACACCGTTCGGTAGCGAGCGATGGCCTCGGCCTGCCCGCCGGGCTTCTTGGTCAGCAAGATGGCCAGATTGTGATGGGACATCCAACTGAGAGGATTGCGTTCGAGCGTGACGCGATAAAGGGTTTCGGCGTCGCGATACATCCGGCTCTGCTGCCACGTCATCACGCCCAGCGTGCCGACCAGCGCCAAAGCCAACCCAAACTTACCCGACTCCCGCTGCGCCCACGCCGGCAACCGCGCCGGAAGATAGGTGAACCCGACCGCCACCGGCACAATGAGGCCGATCATGGAAAGATACTGCCAGTGGTCGGCCACATACGAGAACATGAACGCATAGAGATTGAAGAACCCCATGACGGGGAAAAGCGTGCCCGTGAAAAACAACAGCGCCGCCACCGGCCCGCGCCACCGACGCCGCAACCACCAGAGCACACCGAGCAGGGCGACGACCCCCAGCGGAAACAGATACTGCCAGGCCTCCGTCGCGCTGACCGTCCAGCGCGGGTAGATAAAGGTCAGCTCCGTCGGCCAGAGCGTCTTCCCGAGATAAAACCAGATGGCGCGACCGGCCACGAGGCCACGTTCGAGCAGCGACAGTTGGAACTCCACGCCGGACGCGCCGATAATGATGTTATGCTCGAACCAACCGGTGAACATTCCGACCGCGGCCCCGAGCACAAACCACGGCAGCAGCGGCACCACATCCCGCCGCCATTCCAACCGGCCCCGTTGCCACCAGAAGATGACCAGCAGCGCCGGCGGCAGGGTCGCGGTGAGCGATTTGCTGAACAGGGCGAGCACAAAGATGATCGTCGCGACACGATAATGCCCACGGTGCCGCGACTGGTCGTAGTGCAGATAGATCAGGCCCGCGGCCAGAAACAGCACGGTCGACAAGGTGTTTTTCTGCTCCGAGATCCACGCCACCGATTCGACGCAGACCGGATGCAGGGCGAAAATAAATCCAGCCAGCCAAGCCCCCCGCACCGCGAGCCGGCGCAAGGCGAACGCCAGCAGGCAGGCGGAGGTCGCGTGCAGCAAAATGTTGCCGAGATGGTAGCCAAGTGCGGCATCGCCCCACAGGTGGTGCTCCACCCAAAATGCGCTGTGGAGGAGCGGATAGTATTGTTCCGTCGCGCCCGGCTCGGACCAGATCCGCCACAGCCCGTGCAATGAACGCAGGTCGGGTCGGGTTACATAGTCGACGTCGTTCCACACATACCCCGCGCTGAGCGCTGGGAAATAAGCCGCTAAGGTGACGCCAAAAATCGCGGCGCACAGCGCCCATGGAGGGAGACCAAAAAAATCCCGGCGCACGGGTTGGGCAGCTGCGGATAGTTGTCGGTCGCGAGAAAGCATTCGAGAGGATCAACGGGTCGGCTCGGCTCGGTTGGCCAGCAAAAAGAGCCCCGCGAGCTGACTGAGAGCCTCGCTGAAAAACAGCAATGGCACCAGTATCGGCATGACGGCCGCGATGTGCTCGATGGGGAGGAACTGCGTGGGCGCGGGCGTGAACGGCTTGCGCGGAAAGTTCGCAGCACTGGTAGCGACAGGTGACATTCGGAGTCTAGTAACTTGAGGCATGCGGAGGTGTAAACCCCTTAAATGCTACGTCGCGTGGTCGCAGTCAGCCGCACTTGGCCCGACGACGCCCGCACATTGTTTGGACTTCCGTCTCCGCCCGCCTCAGCCTGAATTCACCACCCCATGCTGGAATCCCGCGTCACCCTCCAAGTCCGCTACTCCGAGACCGACATGATGGGCGTCGTCTATCACGGCAGTTTCCTGCCCTGGCTCGAGGTCGGCCGCACGACGCTGCTGAAGGAATGCGGGTTGCCCTACCGCGAGATTGAGGCGCAGGGGTTCTATCTCCCCGTCGTCGAGGTCGGGATGAAATACCTGAAGCCCGCGCGCTATGACGACACGATCACGGTGATCACGCGGTTGGCCGAACGCCCGCTGGTGCGCATCCGGCTCGACTACGAAGTGCGCCGGGGCGACGAACTTCTCGTCGTTGCGCACACGCTGCACGGGTTCACCCGGCACAACGGCGGGCCGGCGCGTCCGCCGGCCGCGTTCACGGAGAAAATGCGCGCGCTGTTCGCGGCGAAAAAACATTAGGCGCCAACTTCGGCCGCCGCATATTCGGCCAGCACGGCGGCCGCCGTTTCTTGCCCGCGCACAGCCGCCAACAACTCGCCCGCGCGCGCCCCCGCGATCCGGCGCACCGCCCACACGGCGTGGGTGCGCACCAGCGCCGAGTCGTGCATCGCGAGCAGCACGAGCGGTGGCAGCAGATCGGCGGCGCCGGAATTGCCCGCGACGATGCACGCGTTGCGCAGGAGCCCGGCGAGCTTCACGCGCTTGATCGCCGTGCCCCGAAAAATCTCGGCGAAGCGCGCCGGCGTCAGCGCGAGGATCTCGCGCAGAGTCAACTCGCCGATCTCGTCGCGCGCCGACAAGAGCAGGCTCCGGCCCGCCTGCGCAAAACGGTTCCACGGGCAAACCTCCAGGCACACATCGCAACCGTAGAGGCGGTCGCCAATCCCCGCGCGCAGCTCGCGCGGGATGACGCCCTTGTTCTCAATCGTCTGATACGAGATGCATCGCCGCGCATCCACGACGCCCGGCGCCGTGATCGCCTCCGTCGGGCACGCGTCGACGCACCGCGTGCATTTGCCGCAGAGCAGTCCTGCCGGCTCGCCGCCGTCGGGCGGCAAAGCTTTTTTCCGCAACGGCGCATCGGGCACGATGTCCGCGCGCGTCAGGATCGTCGCGAGCAAGAGCCAGTTGCCGTGCTGCTTCGAGATGAGCATGCCGTTCTTGCCGAGAAAACCAAGCCCGCTGCGCGCTGCCCAGCCGCGCTCCAGCACCGGTCCTGTATCGACGTAGTAGCGGTAGTCGCGCTCCCCCAGCCCGCAGATTTCCTCCAGCACTTTGCCCGCCGCGATGAGCCCCGGTTTGATCGTGTCGTGGTAATCGTCGTGCAAAGCGTAGCGCGCCCACATCGGGTTTTCGGTTTTGAGTTCCCGGTTCCCCGTTTCCGGTTTCCGCCAATAGTTCACGCCGAGGATGACCACGCTGCGCGCGCCGGGCAGCACGAGGTCGGGGTTCATCCGCTTCTCGGCCGTGCGCTCCATCCACGCTAGGTCGGCGTGCTGGCCGGCGGCGAGCCAGTCGCGCAAGCCAGCGCCCGTCGCACCGGCGCGCGCGAAACGCACCTCGTCGAACCCGAGCACCCGCAGCCGCGCGCGCAACGCTTCGCGCGGCTCACCGGACACTGCCGAATTGTTCGCCGGCTCCATCGCCTATTTTTTCCGCGCCGGCAGTTTGAGCTGCCGCTGGTAGAGCCGCAACACATGCGCCACGACTTCGCGCTGCGTCCGGCGATCCGTCAGCACCGTCAGCGCGGCGCGCCGGTAAACCGCCTCGCGTTGCGCGTAGAGTTCGCTGATGCGCGAGGCGCGATCCGCCACTTGCAGGAGCGGCCGGTGCGCTGTGTGCGTCGTGCGTTGCAGGATCATCGCCAGCGACGCGTGCAGACACACGACCACTCCGCGCGCGAGCAACAGTTCCAGCATGCCATCCGGCACGATGAGCCCGCCGCCGCAAGCGACGACGCAACCCCTGGCCGGGTGGCCCTCGTCGATGAACTTCCGCTCCAGTCCGCGGAAAGCCGCTTCGCCGTCCTCGGAAAATATTTCCGCCACCGGCCGACCCGCCGTGCGCTCGATCTCGCGGTCGCTGTCGAGAAACTCCGCGCCGAGTTCGCGCGCCACCTGCCGGCCCACGGTGGTTTTGCCCGTGCCCATGAAACCCACGAGGTAAAGATTGGGAATGTCCGGCGCTGTCATCGCGAGGCGGCAGGCAACACCGCGCCGCGCGCCCCTGCAAGCGTCAAGCCGGGCAAGATCATCACCTGTTCACCACACTTCCGTCTGTTCATGGGGCGCGAAAAATAGCACGCTGCCGCCATGTCTGCGCCGCCGCCCGCCCCCGAACACAATTACAACTTCGCCAGCGACAACACCGCGGGCATCGCGCCGGAGGCGTGGGCGGCGCTTGCCACCGCCAACTCCGGTCGCACGCCCTCCTACGGTGACGATGCCTGGACGGCCCGCGCGAAGCAGCTCATCAGCGAAATCTTCGAGCGCGACTGCGCGGTGTTCTTTGTCTTCAACGGCACGGCAGCCAACGCCCTCGCGCTCGCGCACCTCTGCCGCAGCTACCAGGCGGTGCTCTGCCACAACTTTTCCCACGTCGACACCGACGAGTGCAGCGCGCCGGAGTTTTTCACCGGCGGCGCCAAGATCATCCCGATCGCCGGCCCGTGCGGCAAACTCCGGCCCGCCGATGTCGAGTCGGTGATCAACCGCGAGCACGGCGTGCACTACCCGCGGCCCGGCGTGCTCTCGCTCACCCAGTCCACCGAGTGGGGCACGGTTTACACGCCGGCGGAAATCCGCGCGCTCAGCGACCTCGCGAAGGCCCACGGCGTCGCGGTGCACATGGACGGCGCGCGTTTCGCCAACGCGGCCGCGGCGCTCGCTGTGCGCGGCGTCAAGCCCGCCGACTTCACCTGGCGCGCGGGCGTGGACGTGCTGTGTTTCGGCGGCACGAAGAACGGCATGAACACCACGGAGGCCGTCGTGTTTTTCCATCCGGAGCAGGCGCGCGATTTCGATTTCCGCGTGAAGCAGGCCGGACAGCTCGCGTCGAAACAGCGCTTCGCCGCCGCGCAGTGGTGCGGCCTGCTCGAGGGCGGCGCGTGGCTGCGGCACGCCGCGCACGCCAACGGGCTCGCGCAGGAACTCGCGGCGGCGCTGCGCCGGTTGCCCAGCGTCAAACTGATCGTCGAGCCGGAAGTGAACGGCGTGTTCGTCGAGATGCCCCTCGCCGCCGCGCGGGCGCTGTGGGCGCAAGGCTGGCATTTTTATCCGTTCCTCACCGCGAGCGGCTACCGGCTCATGTGCTCGTGGGCGACCGAGCGGGCGGAACTGGCGCGGTTCATCGCGGATCTGGAGCAAGCGGTCGCCGGCTGACCGGCAGCACCCGGCTTGCATCAGCGGAAATTTGCGCTACGGTGCCAGCATGAAATCCTCCCTTCGCCCCGCCGCTGTCGTTTTCTTCCTCGTCCTCGGAACCGCTGTTTTCGCCGCCGACAAACCTGCCGACAAGAAAGATGTCCCCAAGGCTGACTCATGCGCGTGCTGCAAGGACGGGAAGGATTGCAAGGACAAGGACTGCAAGTGCGAGAAGTGCGCCGAGAAACCCAAGCTCGTCATGCTGACCGGCTCCCGGATTCCGCAGCGGATCACCAAGCAGGGCCGGATCACCGACGGGATCAACCCCGTGACTGTGTTCACCAGCGAGGATCTCGCCGCCACGGGCGAGACCGACCTCGCCGCGGCGCTGCGCAAATTGCATCCCTCCATCCGCTGATTTTCTCCAGCCTTTGAAAAGCAAAACGCCCTCCCGGTTTGGGAGGGCGTTTTCATTGAAAGCAATCGCAGCTTACTTGGCCGCGGGCACCGCGGGCGGGGCGTCCTTCACTTCGAGCAATTCCACTTCGAAGACGAGCGCGGCGGAGGGCGGAATCGTGCCTTGCAGACCATCGTCGCCGTAAGCGAGGTGCGGGGGAATGAAGAGCCGGATCTTGCCGCCGACATTGATCTTTTGCAGGCCCTCAAACAGGCCGGGAATGGTGCCGCCGCCGCTGGCGTCGGGCGGTTGCAAGACGAATTCAACGGGCTGGTTGTTCGCCACCGAATTGGCAAACACCTGACCCGACAGCGACGAGCCGATGTAATGAACCTTCACGTGCTGGCCGGCCTTGGGAAACGCGCCGGTGCCAAGCTTGATGATTTCGAAGCGCAGGCCGTCAGGCATCTCCTGCACGTTTTTATTTTCCTTCAGCTTCGTGAAGAAGGTCGCGGCTTCGTTCAGGTTCCGCTGGCGCACCTTGGCCAGCAGCAACTCATTCTTCTTCGCGAGGAGGGCTTCCATCTCCGGTGCGACCGTCTGCATGTCGACCGGCGGCGGCTGGCCCGCGGCGGCCCCGAGCAAACCGCGCGCCATGGCCTCCGTCTGCTCCTTGGTATATTCGAGATCGGCGAGATTCATGCGCAGGCCCAGATACCAGCCGTAGGCTTCCATGATCTGCACGTCGTTGTATTTGGGCGCGGCCGGCTTCGCGGGGGCGGCGGGCGCGACCGCCGGGGTCTGTCCGGCCGTGGCGGCGGGCTGGCCGGCGTTCACGCTCGGGATGCTAAACTTGACCGGCTCGTCGGCCGAGACGGCAACCAACAGGCCCATGCTGACGAGACCTGCGCTGAGTTTGGTGATGAATTTCATAGAGTAATCTTGTCCGGTTGGGAAACGGCCCGGATGGTTTTGTGCCGTAAAAGGCGCGAAATTGCTCACCTCCCCCGGAAAAATCAATCCCTTTGGCGCGTATTTCTCAAGCTGACCCGGCACGCACTCCCGCCTTGTCAGCCCGCCGGCTGTTCCCCAGCCTCATCAATCCCATGAACGAAAACCAATTCTGGCACAGCACCGACGGCCAGATTCTGACGGTCAGGAACAAGGATGGCGACGCCGTCTCCCTCACTTTGGCCTTTTGGCCCCGCCATCCGCCGGAAATGGGATTCCTGAAGGCCCATCTCCCCGACCTTCATTTCACCGAACGCAGCTCCCTCGCGCGCATCGGCATCGAGATGATCCGCCAGGGCGAGGTGATCGTCGACAACAACCGCCTCATCATCGAAGTCGACGCCTTCATCTACGACCACGCGTTTCCCAACGCCGAATATTTCAAGAAACTCCTCCGTCCCGGCGTGCCCGTCGGCCGCCTGTTCTACGCCCCCAAGGCCGCCAAACTCACCACCGACGAAATTTGGACCGCCCTCAAGGCCAACCAGCTTAAATTGCCCAGCACGATTTCGATCGACCGCCTCGGCCGCGTCTATCTCACCCCGCACAAGGTCCATTACACCCTCAATCCGAAACTCAACCGCTCCGCTTTCGAGCGCATCGTCTCCGGCGAGGCCGGCCGCGGCTTCCTCGACAAAATCCAGCTCCGCCACGACACCGAGATGCTCTCCATCCCGCCCCGCTCCGGCGTGCTCACCAGTTGTTCGATGTATCTCAAGGAGCACTTCGTCGTCCTCAACCGCGGCGAGGACAATTTCGGCATCCACACCTCCGCCGTGCTCCTCGATCCGATCAAGACTTTCGGCACGAACATCATGCTCGAAATCTACAACTCCGGCGACCAGCCCGTCGTCAACCCCGTCGTTTCCGTCGAGATTTTCCACTCCCCGCCCATCCCCAACCCCGAGGTCAAGTCCCTCGAGAAACGCCGCAAGCTCCTCGTGTCGATGTCGACCACTCTCTACAAGTGCCTCGACGACAATCCGCCCAAGGCCACCGGCGATCTCCGCCCCAAGACCCACATCACCGTCCGGGGCCAGAGCGCCCTCATGGAGAACCACTCGCTCTTCCTCAACTTCGACGAGTTCCGCGCCCGCGCCGCGAAAAACAAGAGCGCCACTCTGGAGGAGCTTACCGACTCCTGCGGCTA
>JANXWT010000373.1 GCA_025351035.1 Opitutia bacterium
CCTGCCCGGGGCAACCTCTTCGTTCTCCGCCATGGCCAAGACCCGCGTCGAAATCGTCCAAGATAATCTCGTCACCTACCTCGCGTCCGCGCCGGCCGCCGCCGCGTTGCTGCCCGGCGATATGCCGCTCACGCCGCACACCTCACTCACGGCCGCGCAGGCCCTCGCGCTTTTCCAGGATCAGGTCACCACGCGCCTGCTCGACGTCGCCGCTCGCGAACTGCGTAAGACCAACCAGTCTTTCTACACCATCTCCAGCGCCGGCCACGAAAACAACGCCGTCCTCGGTGAGCTGCTGCGGCTTAATGACCCGTGTTTCCTCCACTATCGGTCGGGCGGCCTGATGATGGCGCGCTCGCGCCAGTTGCCCGGCTCGAATCGCATCCTCGACAATGTCCGTTCGTTCTGCGCCTCGGCCGACGACCCGATCTCGGGCGGACGCCACAAAGTCTGGGGCAGCAGGCCGCTCTGGGTGCCCCCGCAGACGAGCACCATCGCCTCGCACCTGCCCAAGGCCTACGGCATGGCCTACGCGCTGCGCCGTGCACGTCGGCTCGGGATGAAGAACGGCCTCAGCGCCGACTCGATCGTGCTCTGCTCCTTCGGCGACGCCTCGGCGAACCACGCGACCGCGCTCACCGGCATCAACGCCGCGCGCTACGCCGTCCGCCGCGGCGGCGACGTGCCCGTCGTGTTTCTCTGCGAGGACAACGGCATCGGCATCTCCACCGAGACGCCACGCAACTGGATTCACGACAACTTCAGCGCGCTCCCGCACCTCCACTACGTCGAGCTTGCGGGCACGATGGACGAGATCTGGGACGGTGCCGCTGCGGCCATCGAGCACTGCCGCCGCACACGTTCGCCGGTTTTCCTGCATCTGCACACGGTCCGCCTTTGGGGCCACGCCGGCACCGATGTGGAAACGTCGTATCGTCCGCTCGAAGAAGTTGAAGCTATCGAAGCGCGCGACCCGCTCCTCGCCAATGCGCGCCAGCTGATCGAACTCGGTGCGGCGACGCCGACGGCGTTGCAGAAAATTGTTCACGACGTGCAGGCGCGCATCGACGCCGCCTGCGTTGAGGTGACCAACCGACCAAAGCTCACCTGTGTGACCGAGATTGTCCGTCCGCTCGCGCCCTACGACGAGAAGGCCATCCGCGCCACGTCCCGCTCGCAGGTCGCCGCGGCCGAGCGCGCCGCGGCCTTCGGCGAGCAGCTTCCGGAAAAATCCACTGCGCCGCTCAAGCGCACCATGGCCGCGCACATCAACGCTGCGCTCACCGACGAGATGCTGCGCTTCCCCGAAATTTCCCTCTTCGGCGAAGACGTCGGCCGGAAGGGCGGCGTCTACGGGGTGACGACCGGTTTGCAGAAGAAATTCGGACCACACCGCGTCACCGATACGCTGCTCGATGAGACGACCATCCTCGGCCTCGCGCAGGGCGCGGGCACGGCCGGCTTGCTGCCGATGCCCGAGATCCAATATCTCGCCTACATCCACAACGCCCTCGACCAACTGCGTGGCGAGGCGTGCTCGCTCCAGTATTTTTCCAACGACCAGTTCGCCAACCCGATGGTCGTGCGAGTGCAGGGCCTCGCTTACCAGAAGGGGTTTGGTGGACATTTCCACAACGACAACTCCATCGGCGCGCTGCGTGACATTCCCGGACTGCTGCTCGCCGTGCCCTCGCGCGGCGACGACGCGGCGATGATGCTCCGCGGTCTCGTCGCCACGGCGCGCGCGTGTGGTCGGGTCGCGGTTTTCCTCGAACCCATCGCGCTCTACCACGAGCGCGATCTCCTCGCCGACGGCGACAACCAGTGGCTCTTCGACTACCCGACGCCGGACAAGCTGCTGTTGCCCGGTGAAGTCGGTGTTTATTACGAGAGGGCGAAAGACATTCTCATCGTCAGCTACGGCAACGGCCTTCGTCTCTCCCTGCGCGCCGCGCGCCAACTTGAGGGGAAAGGCATCCACGCCCGCGTGCTCGATGTGCGCTGGCTTAATCCGCTGCCGTTCGACGCCATCAAGCGCCACGCCACCGAGTGCAAACGCGTGCTCGTGGCCGACGAGTGTCGTGCGACCGGTGGTGGCATCGCCGACACCGTCATCTCCGCGCTCGCCGAGTCGGGTTACGGCAAACCCTTGGGTTCAGTGCGCGCCGTCGACAGCTACGTGCCTCTTGCGGCCGCCGCGAATCTCGTGCTCATCTCCGACACGCAGATCGCGGATGCTGCCGCCAAGCTCTGCCGCTGAGCGGGCACACCTGCGGATTTTTGTTACGCGAATATCCGCCAAGAGGAGAAGCATCGTTGAGCGTGACGCTAAATGAAAACCTGCGGGACGCACTTGTTCTCGCCTCTGGGTGAGAAAACATTTTTCTTTCGCCATGCCCACCTATGTTGATGGATTCGTTCTTCCGCTCCCCCGGAAAAATATCGCTGCCTACCGCAAGATGGCGCTCATCGGCGCCAGAGTATGGAAGCGGCACAGTGCCTTGAGTTATTGCGAAGCGATCCTTGATGACGTCGGCGGCAGCTTCTGCCTGCCGTTCACCAAGCTCGCCAAGCCGAAGCGCGGCGAAACGGTCGTCCTCGCTTACATCACCTACAAGTCGCGCTCCCACCGTGACCGCGTGACGAAAAAAGTAATGACTGATCCCGAACTACTGGCGAGTTGCGATTCGAAAAACATGCCCTTTGACGTGAAGCGGATGGCATTCAGTGGCTTCTCCGCGATAGTCGAAGCGTGACCGCCTTCGCTCGCCGTGGGCAAACTCTGCGGTTGAGCCGAAGCGCTCGATTGGACGCTTGACGGCGGCGGCGAATGCCGGGTGTCTTGCGGCATGGCGACGCCGACCGATCAGAATTTCCAAGACTACAAACGCGCCGAGAAGAAGGCGCTCGAACTGCTGGCGGCAATGAAATCCGTCACGCCCAAGAAAGCTGACATTGAAGTCGCGCTGCTCGTGGCCATCTTCGAATTGCACAAGGGCACGCTGCCCGCCGGCACGATCTCGCTGATCATCCAGGGCCACCTAAACAGATCGCGCCGCACTACGGCGCGCAGCCGCAAAGTTGACCG
>JANXWT010000040.1 GCA_025351035.1 Opitutia bacterium
CACAAGAAGCGCGAGAACGTCCTCCGCTCCTTCTTCGGCAAGTTTTTCTTCAAGCTGAAGGTCTACGAGGAATACCTCGAGCAGATGCGCCCCGTCCTCGAGGAGATTGAGACCCTCCACGCCCAGCTCGAGCGCGCCAAGCACCCGAAGACCAAGAAGGACGCCGCCCTCGACACGCGCTCCATCAACCACCGCCTCAAGCATATCGAGGCCGGCCAGCGCATCACCCCCCCCGCCCTGCTCGCCGTCGTCGCCCAGACCCGCGTGCATGTCCGCGAGGCGCACCAGGCCAAGACCGAGATGGTCGAGGCCAATCTCCGCCTCGTCATCTCCATCGCGAAGAAATACACGAACCGCGGCCTGTCCTTCCTCGACCTGATCCAGGAGGGCAACATGGGCCTGATGAAGGCGGTCGAAAAATTCGAATATCGCCGCGGCTACAAATTCTCCACCTACGCCACGTGGTGGATCCGCCAGGCAATCACCCGCTCCATCGCCGACCAGGCCCGCACCATCCGCATCCCGGTGCACATGATCGAGACCCTCAACAAGGTCATGCAGGTGCAGAAGCAGCTCCTCCAGGAGTTCGGCCACGAGCCGACCCCCGACGAGGTCGCCGACGAGATGAATCTCCCCGTCGAGCGCGTGCAGCAGATCATGAAGATGGCGCAGCAGCCCATCTCGCTCCAGTCGCCCGTCGGCGACGGCGACGACACCAGCTTTGGCGACTTCATCGAGGACAAGTCCGCCGAGAACCCGTACGACATGACGGCGTTCTCGCTCCTCCGCGAAAAGATTATCGACGTCCTCGACTCGCTCACCGAGCGCGAGCGCCGCGTGCTCACGCTGCGTTTCGGCCTCGTCGACGGCTACAGCCGCACGCTCGAGGAGGTCGGCAAGCAGTTCAAGGTCACCCGCGAGCGCATCCGCCAGATCGAGGCCAAGGCCCTCCGCAAGATGCGCCACCCGACGCGCATCCGCCAGCTCCACGGCTTCTTCGACGCCGAGCAGATCGACAACCCACAAAACCTCCTCAAAAAGCCGCCGATGATCCCGGCTCATTTCCTCAAGCAGGGCGGCCCCCTGTCGCTCGGCAAGATGCCACAGTTCTGAGGAACTGTTTCCGCCTTTACTCGTCTCCCCGGCAAACTAACCTGCTTCCACCATGCCCTCCCTCGTGTCCCCGGTTTTCGCAATCTTCGGCCTCGGCGGTCCCGAGTTGATGATCATTCTCGTGATCATCCTCCTGCTCTTCGGCGGCTCCAAACTCCCGCAGCTGGCCAAGGGCCTCGGCGAATCCGTCAAGGAATTCAAGAAGGCCGCCAAGGACACGGACGACGCCACGAAGGCGACCGACGACAAGAAGTCCGACAGCCACGGCAAGAACTGAGCCGAGCCCAATCGCCTTTCAAAAGCCGCGTCACCCGACGCGGCTTTTTCTTGGCCGCATCTCTGCAACGAGACCGCCGCGACTCCCCCGCCTCGCTCATCCCTCCCGCGCAGGATCCGTTGTAATCTAATAGACTACAAACGTCCGTCCGCCTCGGCGATGGACAACTCCGCCGCTCCCGCCAAAGTCCCTCTCGCCCCATGCTCGTCCTCTCCGAAGCCGACATTGCCCGCGCACTCACTCCCGCGCACACGATCGCCGCAGTCGAATCCGCTCTGCGTGCGCTGCACGCCGGCACCTCGCAGGTGCCCGAACGCCAGCACATCGCGTGGGACGAGAACACGCTCCTCACGATGCCGTCGTTTTCCGCGTCGGCGATGGGCATCAAGCTCGTCTCGGTCGTGCCGGGCAACACCGCGCGCGGTCTCCCTGTCACCAACGGCCTCATGGTGCTGAACGACCGCGCAACCGGCCTCCCCGTCGCCTTGCTCAACGCCGCCGCGCTCACAGCCCGGCGCACCGGCGCGGTGGGCGCCGTCGCCGTGAAGCATCTTTCCGCGCCCGGCGCGACGTCAGTCGGCATCGTCGGCTGCGGTGTCCAAGGCGCGTGGCAGGCGATCACCGTTTGTGCTGTCCGACCGATCCGCGAAGTCTTTTTCACCGGTGGCTCACCCGAGAGCCGCACACGCTTTGCCGCTAACTTGCGCCACCACCTGCCGCACGTCACGCTCACAGTCTGCGCCGACGCGCGCGAACTTCTTGGCCGCACCGATCTTGTGATCGCCGCGACGACCTCCGCGACTCCGGTGTTGCCCGACGAGCCCGTGCTGCTCCGCGGCAAGCAATTCCTCAGCGTCGGTTCGTATCGGCCCGACATGCAGGAACTGCCCGACGCCGTCTATCGCGCCGCCGGTTGCATCGTGATGGACTCAGTCGGCGCGCGGCACGAAGCCGGCGACATCATCAACCCCGTCCGGCACGGCTTTGTCGCCGAGCAATGCGTTTTCCCTCTCGAGCAAATCGTCGCCGGCGCACGACCCGCCCCCGCGCCGGGCACCGCCGCCTTCAAGTCCACCGGCATGGCGCTTTTCGATCTGTTCGCCGCGCAAACCTGCTTCGCTGTGGCGAAGCGCCTCGGCCTCGGCCGCGCCATTTCCGTCTAGCCGCACCGGTCGACGAGTTTCAGGTCTCTGTCGCTTCTCACTGTTCCTCTGTCGCAAAGATTCAACCCGCAGAACAAATCTCCGGGCCGGCATCGCTTTTGAGAGATGAAGACCATACTTTGGCTATTCGTCCTATTTGTTTCACCGGCGTTTGCCGGTTTATCTCCGCTTGCCGGCCGTTGGGTTGGTGAAATGACCCTCGAAGGCAAATCACACCCTTTGACGATCATGATTTCCGACGAGGCGGAGAAGCTCGTTGCGACCTACGAAATCGACGGCCGGGCGCCGAAAGAGTTTAAGACCGTCGACGGGACAGCAGCTGCGCTGTTTCTGCGCACGGGCGGCGGCAGTGTTTTCGAGGGCCGCATGGCCAGTGATACCTTTTTCGGGCGCTATCAACACGACGCTAAGCGCTCAGGCAACTTTTCCGTCGCACGCCAGCTCGCCGCCTCACCAGCGGCCGTGCCTACCGGCGCATTCCGCTCTGACACGAACGAAGTCTGGGTGCTTTCGCGCCAAGGCGACAGCCTCTTCGTCGGCAACACTGTCACTGGTTGGGCGCGCGCGCTACGTCCGGCTGGGGCGAATCGTTTCGACTTCGGCGACACCCTGCTCGACGAGAAACACAAGGTAGGCTCCGTTGAAATCACTTGGGTTGGTGGAATCGCACAATTGTCAGTCACCGGCGGCGAAAGACGCATCTTCGCCGGAGCGCTTGTTCCTGCGGTGACCGAAGAGGTTCGATTTGAAAACGAAGACGCGATCTTGATCGGAACGTTGGCTCTACCAGCCGGCCGCGGGCCGTTTCCCGCGATCGTTCTCCTCCACGGCTCCGGCCCGCAGGTCGGCGGCGAGCCATGGTCGGCCGCCCTGGTGGCCGACGGCTATGCGGTGCTGAGCTTCGACAAACGCGGTAGCGGCCGCTCGACTGCCGCGACGTGGCGCGCCTCGTTCGACACCTACGCCAACGACGCACTCGCGGCGGTTACGTTGTTGCAAAAGAGGCCGGACATAAACGCCGCGAAGATCGGCCTCTACGGACCAAGTCAAGGCGGCTACGTCAGCTTGCTGGCTGCAGCCAAGTCGCCGGCGGTGAAATTTCTCATCATCCGCTCAACCTCGACCGCCACTCCAGCCGACCAAGAAGAATACCGCCTCGCCACCCTCCTTGCGATCCGGGGGTATTCCGAAACCGAGATCGCCTCGGCCCGGGAATTTGTGCGCGCCAAATTCGCCGCTCCAAGCAGCGGTGATTGGGGTCGCTACGACGAACTGGCCAACGCGCACCGTGGTGCGCGTTGGTTCACCGAAGTCGGTGGCGCCCCGGCACACGACCATCCCGCCCACGAATTCTGGCGGCAGAACGGCGGCTTCGATCCGCTGCCCCTCGCCCGCGACGCGACGATCCCGATCCTTTGGCTCAACGCGGAATTCGACGAATCAAGTCCGAGCGCGAAAACCAGCGCCGATCTCCGGGCCATTCCGGCCGAGAACATCACGTCGGTCACGATACCCCGCGCCGACCACGGCATGATGGCCGCCTCGTCCATTCATGTGACCGACGAGGCCTTGCCGTCTGCGACCGGCTTCGCACCGGAGTTCCTCAGGACCATTCGGTCTTGGCTCACCAAGCTGCGCTAAGGCACGTCGCTCTGTCAGGGCAGTTTCACCGGCGGCAACGGTCGCCGAGCAGGTCGGTCGAGTTAGCGACGACTGCACTTTGGCAACGAAACCCCGCCCCCCAGTTGCGCTGGACCCCGCTAACCCGTTTTCGCCCCAGCGTTTGCTTTTGACAATTTCGCCGGTGGGCCGCTTGTATTCCTCAACCCCTCGCCACCGCTACATGTTCAACCAACTGCTGGGACTTTTCTCCAACGACATCGGCATCGACTTGGGCACCGCCAACACCCTCGTCTACGTCAAGGACAAGGGCATCGTGCTCCGCGAGCCCAGCGTGGTCGCCGTCCACACCGCGTCGCGCAAGGTCCTCGCCGTCGGCGACGAGGCGAAAAAGATGCTCGGCCGCACCCCGGGCAACATCACCGCCATCCGCCCGATGAAGGACGGCGTCATCGCCGACTTCGACATCACCGAGGCGATGCTCCGCTACTTCATCAAGAAGGTGCACAACAATTCCAAGATCGTCTCCC